>QNEY01000070.1 GCA_003645385.1 Gammaproteobacteria bacterium
ATCAAGTACCTAGTTGTGGTCCAGGCTTGAATTTTATTGTGGATAATTTCCCATTAAATGAAGCGCTTAGCATGGTTTTGAAAGGTTCAGGGGAGTGTGCAGAAGTATTATGGACTTTTATAGGGATCAGTATTCCAGGTTGGACATTAGCCGCATTTTCTTTACTTGCTATCCTATCATTCAGCCAAGTATTCAGAAAACAGCCCAGAGAAACTTATTCTTTAGATGATTTAAGCTGACTGATAAATGAGTGATGTAAGCGTAAGGTAATAGTTTCGTTCTCAAAGCTTAATTTAACTTGTTGATGTTCGATACTCATCAATATTGCACCATTAATCTCTTCGCCAATAGAAAGTTTCTTACCATTAATAATGGCTAACTTTCGGACAGGTGAGATAATAGTAGTGTTGAGAGTCCACTCGTATTGCGTAGGTGACAGTTGCTGAGATGATACGGTTGAGCTAGGCTTTTTGTAACCAGCTGGCATCGTGGGATCGACAAGTTGGGCGGCAGAACAGTTAAATGACAACAGCATTAGACTGGCTATTAATAAACGATATCTATATGACATATTATAAGCTAATCCAGTGTTGATCAGTGCTAATTGTATGTACACGAATGGTGATTTCTGCATTTGGATATTCAGTTACAGTATATTCTAGCTGATCCCAGAATAATTCCCATTCAGAGTTCTCCAGTGCAATCAGATATTGATAAAGTTGCTGATAACCACCTGCAAGCTTAATAGTGGTCGTATGCTCATAAAGCAATGCTATTGCTTGCGTATTCTCTTGTATCTGCTGATTATTCTCATCACTATCATTGAATGTAATTGTTTTAACAGGCTCATTGCTTATCGAGAGTAATTGGAGATCATGTGTGTCTAGTAATAAACTACGTAATAATTCAGTAATTTTGGTAGGAGGCACTAGTTTGTTTAGAACAGCAGCAAGCTGTTGCTCATTTTGCTGTATTTGTTGATTAGTTTGATCAACTTCTTGCTTGAGCTTATTAGTTTCATTATTGCTTAAAGCTATTTTTCCGCCAATTTCAATAATGGCTGCATCAATTTCTTGTTGTTGGTTGTCCAACTGTTGTTGCTGGCTTAGTTGTTGTTGATATTGTTGTTCGAACTTACCTAATAATAATGTATCCCCAATAACATATATTACAGAGCATGCAACAAGAAGCACTAAAATACGCTCCCGTAGTGAGAGAGTGCTAAGGTAATGAGAAGCTGATTGCAGGTAAGTTTGCATTAGCGTATACCTGTGTTATCTTTTTGGGTATTAAGCCTGAAATTATAGAACTCAGTATTGTCATCTGGATGTTCTAGATGGAAGACTGAAAACTCTTTGCCTCGAAAGTGATCAGATTTAGCCAAACTATCAATATATACGGGTATTAGACTTGGTTGTGTAGCGTCACCATGTAATGAAATGAACTGACCTCCATCCATTAAAGAGAAACCTGTTAACCAGACGTCGTCTATGCGTTGCTTGCTTAAGCTCGTCAAGGTACCAGAAAAACCATCTTGGTTGCCAAAAGTATGGTTACTTAAATAATCCAATACAGTTTGTTTCTCTTGTAAGTCTTGTTTAAGCTTAACAAGTTCTGTTTCAAGTAATGGACGTTGATCTTGTTGCGATAATTGTTGTTTTAATGTGGTCAGTTGCTGTTGACTTTGATCGTAGCGTTGCTGTTGCTCCGCTAAGGTACCTTTGTGCGCTTCAACCCTTTGATAAGAATAGATGCTAAATACAATTAACATAGCAATAAAAAGCAGTGCCAATAAAACAATTTGATTTGCTGCCAGAGTAGTTTTTTCTGGTTTAAACTGATCTTGATATAGATTGATTTGTTGCATAATCTAGTGTTTAGCCCTTAAAGCACCACCGATGGCCAACAGACAGTCTGCTGTCAATATGTCAGTAAATTCACCTTCTTCGGAAGTAAGAAAACTCTGTAATTCCATGGTGTGACAATCAACGCCTAAACGTTGTTGTAGCATTGAATCCAGATTAGCAACATCCTGTCCGTTTAGAATAAATAGTCGTTCAATCGGTGTCTGTCGAGAATAACTTTCGTAATAATCAAAAGTTCGCTGCAATTCCAGTGCTAATGAATCCAAAGCTGATTGGCTGTCTACGTCGTCCGACATTGATGCCAGAGATTGTAATCCTATGTTTGATGTCCGTACGATATATATTTCTTTGTTTAATAAAACGATGATTCGAGTGATGCCATCCAATATATTGATTATTCCTATGCTGGTATGAGTATTAGCATAGTCACTATTAACGATGATATTACGTACTGCCATAGCAGCAATATCGATAGTGGTCAGATTACAGTTTGTTGTATGCATTAAATCAACATAATTTTGAATAACTGATTTTCTGCTGGCAATAACATGTATCGGCTGCTTACCCGATGCATTTTCAGCTTGCAGGGCAAAATGTTCAATGACGGCATCATCTATATGAAAGTCGATTAAATCTTTGACATGCCAGCGCAAGGCGGCACTCAATTCCTGTTTTGGTACGTCAGGCGCTTCCACTTGTAACATCTGATATTCTTCAGAGCCCAAAACAAGATTACAGGGTATGTTATCAAGGCGGTATTGTTTGACTAACTGAGCAAGAAGTGAAGGTCGCTCAGATTCTGAGCAAGAATAAAACTTCGCGGATTTTAAGGTGGGGGGTTGGGCTTTATGTTCAACGAGTGCTAATGCAATTCCATCAGTAGAAACAGTTATCCCTGCTGATGTGTTGTTTCCTGATTTTTCCCTTAATGAAAACACCGCATAGAGGCCTTAGATTGTTATGAGTTTGTTTTTTCTAGTATTGAAAAACTAATTAACCATATTTTAAATTAACGTGCACGGTATGTAATGCGACCTTTACTTAAATCATATGGCGTTAGTTGTACGGTCACTTTATCACCAGTCAAAATACGGATATAGTTTTTACGCATTTTTCCGGATATATGAGCCGTTACAACGTGACCATTTTCCAGTTCAACACGAAAAGTTGTATTTGGCATGGTGTCAATAACTGTGCCTTCAAATTCAATATGCTCTTCTTTTGCCATAAAACTTTATCTGTAATTCCGTAATTAAACGACAATTTTGCCGGAAAACTGCTGATTATTCAAAGTTTTTCATGTTTTTATTGGTTGCCACTTCTGATCAATATAGCCTTCTAATCCGGAAAAAGTTTGTTTGTAACTCATTTTCTGACAGTTTGAGATCCAATAACCGAGGTAAACCCATGATAGCTGGTGGTCTTTGGCAATATTGATTTGTTTCAAGATCGCGTAGGTACCTAGACTTTGTTTGCTTAGTTCAGGATTAAAAAAAGTATAGAATGCAGATAACCCCTTATGTACATAGTCTGTGACTGCGACAGCAATTAGCTTTGAGTGGTCTCGAAATTCAATAAAACTGGTGTCACTCCATGAGCTAGTAAGAAACTTAGAATAACTTTCTTCCTGTTGGATTATCCATACCACCACCAGTATGTCGTGTTGAAAGATAGCGACAATATAACTCATAGTGTTCAGCGTTAAATGCTGCTGGGAGATGTGTCATAGTCAGATGTTGATTTCGTTGACTACAACGACGTTGACTACGACTGGCAGAAAACTTATCAATGTTGATACGAACAGGGACACATGCCTGACAGCTTGGACAATGAGGACGGTATGCATGATCGCCGCTACGCCTGAAACCATGTTGAATCAGCTGGCTATATAAAGCATTGCTCATAGTATGATTAGGATCAGGGTAGATATTTTGAGCTTGTTCATCAGCTAGATATGAGCAGGAGTGGGGGTTATCCTGGTAAAACTTCAGCGTTGAACTCATTATGATAATGGCAGCTCAGGGTCTAATTGCCATAGGCTATTAGATGAATTGATAATGCAGTATTTGTTCAAATAGCCAATAAAATCATTTCTGCTGATTTCCTTGGCACCCATACTGGCAAGATGGTTAGAATGAATTTGACAATCAATAACAGGATATCCCCAGCGATGAAGTTGTTGGCACAGAGTAACAAGGGCTATTTTGGAGCTATCTCGCATAATGCTAAACATAGATTCACCGAAAAATATTTGACCAATAGCAATACCATATAATCCTCCGACCAGTTGTCCGTTATGCCAACATTCGATGCTGTGGGCAAAGCCTTGTTGATGAAGATCTGTGTAGGCTGAAATCATGTCCGGATGAATCCATGTGCTATTTTCTGGATCACTAGTTGGACTTTCTCGTGGTGCAGAACAGGCTGTGATTACTTCAACAAAAGCAGTGTCTGCAGTAACTGTTATAGATGTATCACGTAATGTCTTTTTTAAGCTACGAGATATTTTGATGTCATCAGTAAATAAGACCATGCGTGGATCAGGGCTCCACCATAAGATTGGATCATGTTGATTAAACCATGGGAATATACCCTGTTGATAAGCATCAACCAGGCGTTGTGAGGATAGATCACCACCTGCAGCTAAAAGGCCATCAGCACGTGCATTTTCAACTGCTGGGAAACAGCTTTCAACAGATGCTGCTAACCAAGTAAGAGACATGACTAATCTTGTAATTGGGTATTAAGTTCTTTCGCCCAATGAATAGCATCTAAATACACTCTGGATAACACTTCAGATGGTATTGGAGATGCATCAATTGCTATCCAGTCACCTTTTTCATAATTTAATACATCTTGTAAGGCATGTCCGGCTGCTCCTGACTTATCCAATAGCGCTTGTTTAAGTTCTGGCGACAGTGGCAATTTTTCTACTAGATTGTCCAGTGGGCGATCCATTAAAGCATCGAGAGTAGAAAATAAACCGGTCGCAAAAAACATTTCAGCCTGACCTTTATAATATTTAGCTAGCAGCTCACACATTCGTGCTCTTGTCATTGCAACGATACGTAATTCAACAGGTTTGTCATCTACTCCTGAAAGGCTGAGTAAGCTGGCCCATGTTTTTATTTTGGTATGGCCTAACATGACAATGGCTTGTTTAGTACTATTAACTTCGCGTGGAAGACCAAAGAAAGCAGAGTTAATTAAACGTAGTAATTTATAGCTTAAAGAAACGTCTTGATTGATTGTGTTTGCAAGATCTTCTGGTTCTATCTCTGGATCTTGTAATTTGACCAATAGCTCCATCAGGATTTGTATTGAAGGCGGTATTGTTAGTCGTTCTTTTGCTGAGGGTAAGGTATAAAATTGACCTTGTAACAAGTCTAGGGTGTTGTCTTTGCATAAGGTGTAACCACCAAGATCATTAACATTGGTTGCACATAAGATTTTGTGATTCTCACGCCAATACGGAAGATGTTCCGTTAAGGTTTCTGGACTATGCTGCAACATATCAATCAGCAGTGTGTTTGATTGATTACTGTCGGCTACTGCTTCAGCATGAGTAGCAAAAGCAAAACGTTCATTACTACCACTAGGATGGGTAGTAGTATCACCGTTTATATCTAAAATGAACTTAAGTGTTGATTCTCGACTTTTGTATAAAGCATCTTGCCAAGATTCTGGTATGGATAATAATGCCTTTTGTCTATCACTGATAGCAGGCAATATATCGGGAAGATGTTCAAGAAAAGCGGGTACTTCAGAATCATCATCCAGCTTCTCACCTTCTTTGTTAAGAAATTTCAAGTGATAACTGTCAACATCAAGGCGATCTGTGATAAATAGAGGCTGACGGTGAATTAGACCTGAAAATGTCTTTAACGATTCAAATGGAGCTTCTTCTTCTGCCATAGTAACTGCTCTTCCTGATTATCCTTGAATTTATTAGATCGATTCCCGACCTGAAAACGCATGTGATAGTGTACCACTGTCTACATATTCTAGTTCACCACCTAATGGTATGCCGTGAGCAAGCTGAGTTACCTTAATCTCTCGGGCATGAGCTAACTGGCTAATATAGTGTGCCGTTGCTTCACCTTCAACAGTAGGATTTGTTGCCAGAATAACTTCTTGTATTGTCTTTTGGTCAAATAGCTCGATCAGTTGAGGAATTCCCAAGGCTTCGGGTCCAATTCCATCAAGTGGAGACAGGTGACCGGTCAAAACAAAGAATTGTCCTCGATAATGAGTGGCTTGTTCGATGGCAAGTACATCACTGGGCATTTCCACAATACAGAGCTGGTCCTGGCGGCGTTGTTCATCATCACATCGACTACACAGCTCAGTCTCACTTAGGATTCGGCAGCGTTGACAGTGTTGGACCTTGTTTAAGGCCAGACTAAGTGCTTCAGCTAAACGTTCTCCACCAGCACGATTACGTTCGAGTAGATGAAAAGTCATTCGTTGGGCTGACTTGGGGCCAACACCAGGTAAACAGCGGAATGCCTCAATCAGTTGTTCAATACTGGGTCCAAGACTAGCCATTTAATAATACCTTGTCAGCATCTCTTAGAAAGGTAATTTCATGCCAGCAGGCATCATACCAGTCATACGTTCCTGACTGGTTTTTTCGACTTGACGCACGGCATCATTAACAGCTGCTGCTATTAAATCTTCAAGCATTTCTTTGTCATCTTCAAATAAGACGTCTTCAATACTGACTCTTTTAACATCATGTTTACCGGTCATGATGACTTTCACCATGCCACCGCCTGATTGGCCGGTGACTTCCATAACTGCAAGTTCTTGCTGGGCTTTTTCCATATTAGCCTGCATTTGTTGCGCCTGTTTCATCAGGTTGCCCATTCCGCCTTTCATTGTGATTCCTCTCTTTAAGCTATAGGTTTTATTGTGCTTTCAATAATACGTGCATTAAAAGCGTGTTTGATAGCATCAACAGCAGGATCATTATGAATTGAATCAGCTGCTTGTTGTTGACTGATTTTGGCTTGTTGTACCTGTTCTCCAGCCAAGGTTGGGTTGGATTGAAGCTGATCATCCTGCTCGAAAACTAACTTTATTGTTAGAGCAAGATATTTCCCTAAGGCGGATTCCAAACGATCTTGTGCTTTCTCACTGGCAAGATGTGCCAGTTCAGGTGATATAAACAAAGACACTTTATCTGCTTCAAATTTGATGAAGGAGCTATTATCAGCTAATTGGCGTGCAAAAGCGGTCAGTTTCAAACTTGCAATAATTTCAAGCCAACTACTGGCATTGAGTTTTATATTTGGATCATTGTTCACCGAGGATATTTCTACAGGTACTGTTAGCCTTGGTTCAGCAATCTGTGGTGGCTCTATAATTTTCACAAGCTCAGGCTCAGAATATTGCGTCTTCTGTTCAGTTGCGGTCGGAGGATTATCTATAGCAGTTGTTTGACTAGTATTATCTTGAGTTCTGCTTATCGGCGGAGTGATATCATTGCGAGTATCAACTTGTTTTGGTTGAAAACTCAACATTCTCAACAATGTCATATCAAAACCACTTTTAGGATCAGCAGCATAAGGTAAATCACGCTTACCATGGAGTGCTATTTGATAGAGTAATTGAATTGTTTCAGCTGATGCTTGTTGGCTTAATAATTGTAATTGTTGAAAATCAGTGTCATCACTATTTTCCAGATCAGGAACAAGTTGAATAGTTGCAATTCGTTGCAAAATTGCCAGTAGTTCGTTCAAAACAGCTTTAAAGTCTCGCCCTTGTGCAGCCAGTTCATCCGATTGCTGCAATACATCTTGACCATCATTATTTAACAGTGCTTTCACAAGAACATGACACTGTTGTTGTGAAATAGTGCCAAGCATTTGATTGACTTGTTCGCTATTAACCGTGCCAGCACCATAAGAGATTGCCTGATCGAGCAAGCTAAGTGCATCACGCATACTGCCATCTGCTGCCTGAGCAATTTCGACTAACGCAGTTTGTTCGAATTCAACAGTTTCCTGTTGCAAAATAGTCGCTAAATGACCTGATATTTGAGTGATATCTAAA
>QNEY01000071.1 GCA_003645385.1 Gammaproteobacteria bacterium
TGATAGTTCTGATGTTGCTTTATGATTAGCTGTAATTGCTGCAACCCGAGTGCTGGGCGTTGTTGTTAATGGGGCGGCGGCAGTAACATTCATTGATTACACTTTGATATCTATAATGCTACCCAGCATAGCGTTACTGGTTTCAATTACTTTAGCTGATGCCTGGACTTGTAGTTTGTCACTGAGCATATTGACCAATGGTTCGGTGACATCTGCTCCAGACTTGAATGTGTCAGCACTGGCAATCTTGGCAGCATTATTGTCTAGGCTCTGTAGACCTTTCTGGATGCCGTTTAGTCCAGATTGAAATGCAGGGATAGTACTGATCATAAAATACTCCAATAGCTTAATTTACTTTAAATATATAACAAATTCAGGCTATTAATTATGTGATGTTTCTCGCATTTTAGCATTTAAATGGATAAATATGATTGAAGCAATAAAGGTCAGACTACTAAATAATATTTCCAGACTAGGATAGAGGCTGAAGTCTTCTGCACTATAGACTTCACCAATGCCATGAGAAAAATAAAATAACATTAGAAAACTATTCCAAGCATAGGTATACGGTTTACCATACAACATTCCTCTTAGGGGGAATAATAGTGGTAGTAATGCAAGAATTAATAAAGCTGCTGTTGGGAAGTTTTCACTGTGCTTTGCTAGTGTTATCCAGCAAATTAATGAAACCATCAACCCCAAAAAACTAAATAAGGTAAGTTGTTTGAAAAACTGTACCATCACGCTAAAGCCTTTGCTGTGCTGGCAACACGCGCGCCTAATGCTCGACATAGCTGTGCTTCATTTTCACTGAGAGAACGATCATTATTGCTACCTGCTAAATGACTAGCACCATAGGGTGTACCACCATCTGAGGTCGTCATAAGAACACTTTCACTATAAGGTAATCCCATCACAATCATGCCATGGTGCATCAGTGGCAACATCATTGATAATAAGGTTGATTCCTGACCACCATGTAAGCTACCTGTTGATGTAAATACAGCTGCTGGTTTATCGATTAATGAGCCTGACAACCAGACATCACTGGTTTGATCTATAAAATATTTTAGTGGTGCTGCCATGTTTCCAAAACGAGTCGGACTTCCCAAAACTAGTCCGTCACATTGTTTTAAATCCTCATGGTCAATATAGATGTGACCTTGAGTCGGAATAGTGTCTTCTATAGCTTCACAAGTAGTAGAAATAGCTGGGACTGTTCTTAGCTTGGCTGAACAGCCTGCAACATTTTCAATACCGCGGGCAATCTGTTCTGCCATTGCTAACACATGCCCAGATTGGCTGTAATAAAGAACCAGTATTTCAGTCATTTTCTACCCTAGATAATTTCAAGAACAGCTTCAGGAGGACGACCAATTTTAGCTTTATTATTGTGGATGACAATTGGTCTTTCAATTAATTTTGGGTGTTCACACATGGCTTGAATAAGCTGTTGGTTAGTGAGTGTTTTATCGGCTAGGTTTAGTTCTTTATAAGCTGCTTCTCCTTTACGCAGGAGCTCACGAGCATTGATACCAAGCTGATTAAGAACTGTGTTCAAGACATTAGGAGTTGGTGGTATTTTCAGGTATTCAATTATCTCTGGTTTGATACCTTGTTGCTCAAGTAATGCCAAGGTTTGGCGTGACTTACTGCATCTGGGGTTATGGTAAATGCTAATTGCACTCATTTTGATGGCTCCAATAAAGATTCTAAAGCAGAAAGATGAATTTCTGTTGGTCGGACAGTACCCCATTTTTTACAGCTTGGGCAGTGCCAATGCATGGTTTTTCCGGCAAAGCCACAGTGTTGACAGGAATAACGAGAACCACGTCGAACCATAGTGTTGGTAATACCCTTGACTAGGGGGATCAGAATGGGGTTAGACTGTTCACCTAACGATATCAGAGTATGTAAACCTTCAACAGAAGGGTGCTTAGGTAATTGCTGATGTAGGTAATCTTGTGCTGCTTGACTGCCATGTTGTAAGTGAATGACGTGGGTCAACATAAGTCTGGCACTAGTCATGTTGGAGTGAAT
Source organism: Gammaproteobacteria bacterium (assembly GCA_003645385.1). Taxonomy (GTDB): domain Bacteria; phylum Pseudomonadota; class Gammaproteobacteria; order Nitrosococcales; family Methylophagaceae. The sequence continues at coordinate 2,041 of QNEY01000071.1, forward strand.
AGTAAGCAAAGATTCTAACCAAGTATTGAAAGCAGATAAATCATTCATCTGTTGATAGCACTCTAATAACTTTGGAAGTGCTTCAGGTATATAGTGATTGTCTTGCTGTTCAATGCGGAGAAGAGTTTTGATCGCCTTGCGAAATTTGCCTGCACTCATATACAAATTGGCTTCAAGTAGCGTTGCACGGACACAGTTCTGATCATGTTTATTAGCTTGCTTAAGCAGATCTAGCACGCTATCAGGAGAACTAGCTAGTTGTTGTTCTACTAGTTCGCAGTAAAACTGGGCGATCGTCGGGCCAATAATTTCCTGACTAAACGACTGAATCTTTTTAGCCATTTCAATTGCTTGTAGCCAGTTCTTTTCTTGTTGATAGATTCGCAGTAATTGTTGGTAAGCTTCAGGTGGTGGAGAAGGTTTAGTTAATAATTCCAGGAATAAGTGTTCTGCTCTATCCAATACCCCGGCATTCATATAATCCAGTCCGAGTTCAACTAGGGCTTGATCTCGTTGTTGAGGAGTAAGTGATGGTCGTGCAATGAGGTTTTGATGAATTCTGATTGCACGATCGGTTTCTCCGCGGCGGCGAAACAGGTTGGCTAAAGCTAAATGAGTTTCGACTGTTTCACTGTTAACTTCCAGTAAGCGGATAAAAACATCAATCGCCTTATCTGGCTGTTCATTTAATAAATAATTTAGTCCTTTGAAATATTCTGGGCTAAAAGGAGAGTTTTGTTGGTTATTGAGTTTTTTGTAATGACTTCGTGCTGCCAGCCAGCCAGATATAGCTGCGATGGGAAGAAGAAAAAAAAGCCATTCCATGCTAATGCTCGTCTTTGATCGGTATAATTCGCAGGCTATTTATTTCTTGTTCTGAGACATTCAGTTTTTTGTTTAGGCGACGATTTTCGTAACGTAATCTTAAAGTACTAGCAAATATAGCCACGGCTCCTAGGATAATGCCAGCTACAATAGATAGAATCATTACCACTGAAAGTGGTGCAGTCAATGTTCCCAGATAATAGTTAATGATTACCGGATTGGTATTGATGGCTGAAAATGCTGCTCCAACAGCAAAAACAATAACAAAAATAATAATAGTCATTATTCGACGCATGATTTATTTCCCTTAGCTATATGGCTGTAATCATACCTTAAAAACCAAGATTGCCCAGACTAGTTTGAAATCATGTAAAATTACGGCCTAAAGCTATTTGAGAATAGTGCTAGTCGGTTTTTTATTATGAAAAACGGGCACCATCATCTTCCTTGGTGGTAGTACATTGTTTGTTTTTGGAGAAATATACATGACCTTTGTTGTCACTGAAAACTGTATTAAATGTAAATATACTGATTGTGTGGAGGTCTGCCCAGTAGATTGTTTCCATGAAGGCCCTAATTTTTTAGTTATTGACCCCGAAGAATGTATTGATTGCACCTTGTGTGAACCGGAATGTCCAGCTGAAGCAATTTTTTCTGAAGATGATTTACCTGATGATCAAAGTGAATTCTTGCAGATTAATGAAGAACTTTCTCAGGTATGGCCAGTAATTGCCGAGCAGAAAGATCCTTTACCTGAAGCTGAGGAATGGGATGGAAAAACAGGGAAAACACCATTATTAGAACGTTAAATTGTTATTGATAGACAATAAAAATCCCACTTAAAAGTGGGATTTTTTATATTTAATTAGATTGCTAAATTTAGGCCATCAAACCTTTCAATTTTTTCATCGCATTATTTTCAATTTGGCGAATCCTTTCAGCAGAGATCTGATATTGGTCTGCCAAAGTATGCAATGTTACTTTGCCATCGTCGTTTAACCAACGTTGACTCACAATATCACGGCTACGTTCATCTAAAGTTGCCAATGCATTAGCAAGCCTTTGATGTTGGTAATTAGTATAGTCTGTTTGCTCAATTTGTAGTGATGGATCTGAATTTTCTGGACCAGTCAGATAAGCCGCTGGTGAGAAGGTATTATCATCATCATCAGCATCAGATGGTAAATCAAAAGAAGTATCTGGCTGAGCTAAACGACGCTCCATATCCATTACATTTTTCGGAGTGACCCCCAAGTCTTCTGCAACCGCTTCCACTTCTTCCTGATTTAACCAACCAAGACGTTTTTTTGCACTACGTAAGTTAAAGAACAATTTACGTTGTGCTTTGGTGGTGGCAATTTTTACAATGCGCCAGTTACGAATGACATATTCATGAATTTCAGCACGGATCCAGTGCACAGCAAAAGAGACTAAACGAACTCCTTTTTCTGGATCAAAGCGTTTAACGGCTTTCATCAATCCGATATTGCCTTCCTGAATCAAATCAGCAACAGGCAAGCCATAACCGCTATAACCTTTAGCGATACGATTAACAAAACGAAGATGTGACAATACCAAGCGTTGCGCAGCTTCAAGATCACCGTCTTGTTGCAAGCGAGTGGCAAGATCATATTCTTCTTCAGCCGTTAATATAGGTGTGTTATGAACTAGATTCGTATAGGAATCCAAGTTACCGATAGGGGCTAAAGCTAAATTGTATTGGGCAACAGTGTTTGTCATAGTGTTGCAGCCTCCATAAAAGTTATCCAACAAATAATAACATTAATTAATAAATTCATACATATAAGAGTGTAAATTCAGGGAAAAGTTCCTGAAAATAGATTTTTTGTATGAATTAGAATTTAATCTAGGCTTGGCGTATATCTGGATAATTATTGACTCCATTTTCATTGGGAGAGCGATGGTGATATTATTCAGCCAGTAAATCAATTCAATATGGATTAATACGCGCGTTCATGGATGAACAACACAAAATAGATACGGGGCTTGCCTGCCTTATTAATCTGGCTAAACTACATGGGTTACCCGCTGATCCTGAGCATTTGCGCCATATTCATGCTGATCCTGGAAAACACTTCACAGAACAAGAAATTATCATGGCCGGCCGTGACTTGGGTCTTAAAGTACGTGGTCACAACAGTCATTGGCAAGCACTCAATAAAACAGCTTTACCAGTAATAGGGCAGCATAATGATGGACACTGGTTCATTATTGCAAGAATTGATACTGATAAAGTACTGATTCATGATCCACTAGAACAATCTCCACGGGCTTTAGACCGAACTCTTTTTGAAAAGTCTTGGTCAGGTAGAGTAATAATGATGACACGACGTGCTTCATTATCTAGTCTAGTTGGTCACTTTGATTTCAGTTGGTTTGTACCTGCGATTCTCAAGTATAAAAAACTGTTACTTGAAGTATTAGTAGCTTCATTTTTCTTGCAATTATTTGCGTTACTCACACCATTGTTTTTTCAAGTAGTCATTGATAAGGTATTAGTTCATAAAGCATTAACAACACTTGATGTGCTCGCTATTGGTTTATTGGGAGTTTCGTTATTTGAAGTCGTATTAGGTGGTTTGAGAACCTATTTGTTTTCTCACACTACTAATCGTGTAGATGTGGTGTTAGGTGCTAAATTATTTAAACATCTGCTTGCCTTACCCATTAGCTATTTTGAAGCAAGGCGTGTTGGTGATTCTATTGCCCGAGTACGGGAACTGGAAAATATTCGTAACTTTATTACGGGTTCGGCACTCACACTTATTATTGATCTATTTTTTACCGTGATATTTTTTGTAGTGATGTATTACTACAGTCCAACACTGACTTTCATTGTATTGGGTGCAATCCCTTTTTACCTCATATTATCAATATTTATCACACCAGTTTTACGAAAAAGACTGGATGAAAAATTCAATCGTGGCGCTGAGAATCAAGCATTTCTAGTCGAATCTATTACTGGAGTTGAAACGCTTAAAGCAATGGCTGTTGAGCCTCAAATGCAACGCCGATGGGAAGAGCAATTAGCTGGCTATGTAGGGGCAAGTTTTCGTGCTGCTAACTTAGGTAATATTGCTGGACAAACAGCAGGTTTTATCAACAAAGTCACCACTGTTTTTATCTTATGGGTTGGGGCTACCTTAGTGATGAAAGGTGAATTATCAGTTGGACAATTGATTGCATTTAATATGTTAGCAGGTCGTGTTAGTGGTCCTATTCTACGATTAGTTCAACTATGGCAAGATTTTCAACAAGCAGGGCTTTCAGTACGACGTTTAGGCGATATTCTTAACACACCCACTGAACCAGGATATAACCCAGGTAGAGCCTCCTTACCCAGTTTGCAAGGTGCGATTAATTTTGAAGGTCTTACATTTCGTTATCGACCAGATCTTCCGGAAGTGTTACGTAATATCAATTTAGCTGTAAAACCCGGAGAAATCATTGGCATTGTCGGGCGTTCAGGCTCAGGAAAGAGTACCCTCACCAAGTTGATTCAACGTCTTTACGTACCAGAAAATGGCCGTATATTAATTGATGGAATAGACTTGGCATTGATTGAACCCACATGGCTAAGACGCCAAATTGGCGTGGTATTGCAGGAGAATTATCTGTTCAATCGCTCCGTTCGAGACAATATTGCCTTAAGTAATCCCGGTATTGCTATGGAAGCTATTATTCAAGCTTCTAAATTAGCCGGAGCACATGAATTTATTCTAGAACTTGCTGAAGGTTATGACACCTCAGTGGGTGAACGGGGCAGTAATCTTTCTGGCGGACAAAGACAACGTATAGCGATTGCCAGAGCATTATTGACGGAGCCTCGCATCCTCATCTTTGATGAAGCTACCAGTGCACTTGATTATGAATCTGAACGTATTATTCAAGATAATATGCAACAGATTTGTCACAATAAAACAGTGTTTATTATTGCTCATAGACTAAGTGCTGTGAGGCGTTGTGACCGAATTATTGTTATTGAGAAAGGTGAAATTATAGAACAGGGTAATCACAATGAATTACTCAAAAAAAACGGAATGTACACCAGACTTAATGATTTCCAAAATCAACAGTAAGCATTCTCATCATGATATTTAAACAACAACAAAATGAACATGAATTTTTACCAGCTGCGTTGGAAATTCAAGAAACACCTCCTTCACCATTAGGTAGATTAATAACATGGGTCATTATGCTATTTTTCATGGTGGCTGTGATCTGGGCACTAATTGGTAAAGTTGATATTGTTGTCACCGCTCCTGGACGATTAATTACCAGTGGCCATGTCAAGATAATTCAACCACTTGATAGCGGTATTATTAAGAATATTTACGTTACTGAAGGACAACATGTTAGAGAGGGTGATATTTTGGTTGAACTTAAACCTGATAGTGTCATGGCTGATGAACGACGACTTGAGGGTGAGTTGATCACCTTAAGCCAAGATCTACAGAGAGCAGAAACTATACTTTCATGGACAAAACAAAAAAAGCCAGATTTGAGTCAATTGCCTGATGATTTGGACTTGATCCAGGAACAACTATTATTATCTCAATGGCATCAACATCAATCACAAATCAGCACCCTTAAACATAAGCAAAACAAATACCATTCAGATCAGGCAAGTATTGAGCAACAGGTTAAGAAATATGAATCACTATTGCCAATACTCACTAAACGAGCAAAAAAAACCAGAATGCTTAGCCAAAAACAATTGATACAAGAAGACCAATATCTTGAAATAGAACAACAACGATTGACGATCTACCATGATCATAAAGCGAGTCAGCAGCGATTCCAAGAACTACAGGCTACTATTGCTGAAGTTGATTCTCAGATTGAACAAGTAAAAAAGGCTTTTAAAAATGAAATACTCACCCAATTGCAGCAAGTTAAACGGCAACACCAATCATTAACACAAGAAATGATTAAGGCAACAGCAAGTAGACAAGCCCGAACGCTTCGAGCA
>QNEY01000072.1 GCA_003645385.1 Gammaproteobacteria bacterium
ATACTAATGAGAATACTCATGAGGTGATTCGCTCTAATCTTGACCGATCACCAATGTACAGTGGTGAAATTGAAGGTGTTGGTCCGCGATATTGGCCATCAATAGAAGATAAAGTGGTGCGATTTGCAGATCGAGCATCACATCAAATTTTCCTTGAACCTGAAGGTTTGAACTGTGGCGAAGTATACCCAAATGGCATTTCGACCAGTTTGCCATTTGATGTGCAATATCAAATTGTTCGCTCGATGAAAGGGCTAGAAAATGTCCATATCACCCGTCCTGGTTATGCTATTGAGTATGATTTTTTTGACCCGCGTGATCTGCAACCATGGTTAGAAACTAAATATATGGCGGGCTTATATTTTGCAGGCCAGATTAACGGGACAACAGGTTATGAAGAGGCTGCCGCTCAAGGATTAATCGCTGGTTTGAATGCGGGCCTAAATGCTCGTGGCCTAGAGCAATGGTATCCACGCCGTGATGAAGCCTATATCGGTGTGATGATTGATGATTTGATTACCTCTGGTACTCAAGAACCTTATCGGATGTTTACTAGTCGGGCAGAATACCGTTTATTATTACGTGAAGATAATGCCGATGTTCGACTTACTCCAAAAGGGCATGAGTTAGGTATTGTTGATGATGCCCGTTGGGAAGTATTTGAAACAAAACGAGATGCAGTTGCTAAAGAAACTCGTCGTTTGGAAGCTTATAAGTTTAGTCCTGAAAAAATAGACCAAACATTAGCTGAAAAAGTGTTGGGTGAACCACTTAAGAAAGTGAGTACTGCAATGGATTTGTTACGTCGTCCCAGTGTTGATTATCAAGGTTTATTAACCTTGCTTGAAGAAGAAAATAAGCTAGCAAATGATGTTTCTGAGCAGGTAGTAATTCAGACAAAGTATGCCGGCTATATCAACCGCCAGCAAAATGAAATTGATCGACTACAACGTCATGAAAAGACTCCCTTACCTGATAATATTGACTATCAAGATGTGCGTGGCTTATCGAATGAAGTTCGCGAAAAACTTGAAAATGCCAGGCCTAATAGTTTAGGGCAGGCAGCACGTATTTCAGGGGTAACACCTGCTGCGATTTCCTTGTTATTAGTACATTTAAAGCGTAGTGATCGAAGTGGAAAGCAAGCTAATGGGTGACAGTCTGCTAGAACAGGTACAACAAGGTTGTGATGAGTTAAATATAACGTTGACTGACGAACAGTATCAGCAGCTATTAGCCTATGTGGTGTTATTGGATAAATGGAACAAAGTTTATAATTTGACTTCAGTGCGCGATCCAAACGAAATGATCAGCCGCCATATACTGGATAGCTTAGCAATATTGCCATATTTAGCAGGTAAAACTTTGCTTGATGTGGGGACTGGAGCCGGTTTGCCGGGTATTCCGATTGCAATAATAAAACCTGATATGACGGTTACCTTGTTAGACAGCAATTCCAAGAAAACTCGATTTTTGCAACAAGCGAAGGCAGAATTAAGCTTATCAAATGTGACTGTAATTCATGGTCGCGTTGAGCAAGTAGAGTTGCCCAAGTTTTCTACCGTAACTGCCCGTGCTTTCTCGACAATTGACGATATCATTGATTTAGCTGGCCGACACTGCGATGATGCTGGCTGTCTGCTATTAATGAAAGGTATCTATCCTGAAGCAGAGTTAAAAGCGGTCAAAGATGGTTTTCATCTACAAGATGTGATGTCATTGACGGTTCCCGGATGTGATGGACAGAGACATCTGGTGCGACTAATTAAAGGCTAAGTGAATGGGCAATATTTTCGCGGTTACAAATCAAAAAGGTGGGGTTGGAAAAACGACCACAGCCGTTAACTTGGCGGCTTCATTGGCAGAAAGTGGTAAAAAAGTATTACTGATTGATTTAGACCCACAGGGTAATGCCTCCACAGGCTGTGGTGTCGATAAAGCTGAGATCAATAAAAGCAGCTATGATGTCATTATGGCTGAGGCTAAAGCAATTGATGCTATTGTTTCACCAGAAGATTTATCATTTGATGTGTTGCCAACCAATGTTGATCTAACAGCAGCTGAAGTGCAGTTGTTAGATGTGAATTTGCGTGAGCACCGGTTGCGATTAGCGTTGGAATCAACACGCGATCGATATGATTTTATACTGATTGATTGTCCTCCATCCCTGAGTATGTTGACGGTAAATGCTTTAGTCGCATCGAAAGGTGTGATCATTCCAATTCAATGTGAATATTATGCCTTGGAAGGCTTGTCATCCTTATTAAAAACAGTAGAGAGGATTAAGCAGCGCGCTAACCCTGCATTAGAGATCACGGGCTTGATTCGCACCATGTTTGATGCCCGAAATAATCTGGCCAATCAAGTATCGCGACAGCTTATTGTCCATTTTGATAAAAAAGTGTTTCATTCGATCATTCCTAGAAATGTTCGTCTGGCAGAAGCTCCCAGTCATGGCGTGCCAGTGGTAAGCTATGACCGATCATCGCGAGGCTCAATAGCCTATATGGCATTGGCGAGTGAATTTATTCGACGCGAGAAAAATAATTAAGCAGGTAAACAGATGGTGACCAAAAAAAGAGGATTAGGCAGAGGGTTAGATGCATTGCTGGCAGATGTACAGCATGAAGATGATAGCCTTGATGATAGCCTGCAATATTTTCCGCTGGATATGATTCAACCTGGTAAATATCAGCCTCGAGTCGATATGTCACAAGAATCCTTGGACGAACTAGCTGATTCAATTCGGGCGCAAGGTTTGGTGCAACCCATTGTGGTTCGTCCAATTAATGGTGGCCGATATGAAATTATTGCAGGTGAACGTCGCTGGCGAGCATCAAAGTTAGCCGAATTAGACACCATTCCAGCATTGGTGCGTGATGTATCGGATCGCAGTGCAATTGCGATGGCCCTGATTGAAAATATCCAACGGGAAGATCTGAACCCGATGGAAGAGGCCAATGCCCTGCATCGTTTACGTGAAGAATTTTCAATGACCCATCAGGAAGCTGCTGAAGCAGTTGGACGATCGCGTGCAGCAGTTTCAAACTTACTCCGCCTTAGAAATCTGAATGATGATGTGAAACGATTGGTAGAGAATTGTGATCTTGAAATGGGTCATGCTCGTGCTTTACTGGCATTGGAAGGTGAGCTTCAAACTGATACTGCAAAAATTATTGTTGAAAAAGGACTGTCTGTGCGTGAAACAGAACAGTTAATTCGTCGCTTGTTAAAACCAGTTAAAGAGAAGCCGCATCAATCTGATGCTCTGCTTGAAGAGATCGATAAAATCGAGCAATTAATCAGCAAGAAGCTCGGAGATAGATTTGCAATTAAGCACGCAGCAAGTGGTAAAGGTAAATTAGTGATTGATTACTCTGATATAGCTGACTTGAGAGATATTGTTAAGCGGATCAAGTGATTTTGCATAGTTTAGGAATATTTCATGCCTATGTATAGTGATGATGAGTTAGAGTCAGCTGTACAGGCTGGAGTGATGACACCTCAAGTTGCAACAGCATTTCGAGATTATGTTGCACAAAAAAGAGCTACCCCGACAGTTGATGAAGAATACTTTCGACTTATATCGGGGTTTAATGACATTTTTGTTGTTATAGCCTGCTTGCTTTTACTGGTTTCAATTACCTGGATTGGAGATTCGGTAAGTTTACTTTTTGGTGCGATTTTACAGACGATCACTGCATGGGGGCTTGCAGAGTATTTCACTCGGCAGCGTCGAATGGCTTTGCCGTCGATAGTATTATTACTGGCTTTTGTTGGCGGAGTCTTGGCAACTGGGATGGTGCTTCTAGAGCGATTTGATTTGAGTACTGATTTGATAATAGGTGCACCCAGTGCCGCCGCTGCAATTGCTGCATGGTTACATTGGCTACGATTTAAAGTGCCTATTACAGTGGCAGCTGGGACAGCCGCCCTTGTCGCAAGTGTTGTGATGATATTGTTTGCTTTAATACCTGAAACGAGACAGTGGGTAACACCGATTACATTTATTGCGGGCATTGCCTTATTTATACTGGCAATGAAGTGGGATGCATCAGATAGATCACGGCAAACTCGTCGATCTGATGTGGCATTTTGGCTTCATTTGATTACTGCTCCACTTATTGTGCATCCTGTTTTTTCGGCTTTAGGGGTATTCGATGGTCAAGTTGGTTTATCGCAGGCGAGTGCTGTCGTGATGCTTTATGTTGTGATTGCTATTGTGTCGATATCAATAGATCGTCGAGCTATGATGGTTTCTGCTCTTATTTATGTTTTGTATGCTTTTGATACATTGCTAGAACATTACGGGATAATAAGTCTTGGTTTTGCCTTTACGGCATTCAGTCTTGGCTCGGGTTTATTATTGTTATCTGCATTCTGGCACTCCTGCAGAAAGGCTTTGCTTCAGTTTTACCCACACTTTATCCAGCAACGGCTCCCATCATTACGATAGTTTTATATTGTTTGCATGGGTAGAAGTGTGAGTTCATAGCGGGATAAATATTAAGAGAAATCAAGAATTTCATTGACCAAACAATACGCGGATCTATATAATGCCGTGTTTTGTTTAAGACAAAATTAAAAATCCAGCGAGTTACGATGGACCGCCTAACAAGAGTCCAACCTATTAATCATCTGATAAAGATGCAGGTTGTAATGCTGGTAGTAATAGTTTTGATTACCCTTTGGTGGCGAGGAAATAGCGCTGCGATAGCCTGTTTTTATGGCGGAAGTATCGCAATAGCCAATACCTTGTTGCAAAGGTGGCATCTGATTAGCTCAGCAAAACAAGCCAAATCAAATGCTGGTATGAATTTACGCAAAGCGTATCGTTGTGTCGCAGAGCGATGGATATTAACTATCGTGATGTTTGCCGTTGGTTTTGCAGTGTTGAATCTTTCACCACTGCCATTGATGACTGGCTTTATTATGACTCAATTTGCTTTGTTATTTGGAATCAAGAATCGGGCATAACTAAAAATATGGCTAGTGAAGCACTTACTTCCTCACAATATATTAAGCATCATCTACAAAACCTAACCTTCGGTCAGCACCACGATGGTTCATGGGGTTTGGCACATGATGCAGCAGAAGCGGCCGACATGGGCTTTTGGGCAATCAACGTTGATAGCATGGGTATGACACTGTTGCTTGGCGGATTGTTAATGTGGTTTTTCCGTAGTGTCGCAAAAAAAGTAGAGGCAGGAGTTCCTTCTGGCGCTCAAAATTTTGCCGAATGGATTATCGATTTTATTAACGACAGCGTTCGTGGTTCATTTTCAGGTAGAAATCCACTGGTCGCACCACTGGCATTTACCATCTTCCTCTGGATATTCCTAATGAACTTGATGGACTTATTGCCCATCGATTTAGTGCCAGAAATTGCCAAGTTCGTGGGTGTACATGTATTTGGTATGGACCCACATGCCGTATTCTTTAAAGTAGTGCCAACAACAGACCCAAATATTACCTTCGGTATGGCATTTGGTGTGTTTGCCTTAGTACTGTTCTACAGCATTAAAATAAAAGGCTTAGGTGGCTTTGTCGGTGAGCTAACGCTAGAGCCCTTCGGTAAGTGGGCAATCCCTGCTAACTTCTTGTTAGAAGGCGTAAACTTAATTGCTAAACCAATTTCACTAGCATTACGGTTGTTCGGCAACATGTATGCAGGGGAAATGATTTTCATCCTGATTGCGATCATGTTTAGTGCGGGTGCTGTTATGGCCTCACTAGGTGGTCTATTGCAAATTGGCTGGGCGATTTTCCATATCTTGATTATTACTTTGCAAGCGTTCATTTTTATGACCTTGACTATCGTATATTTAGATATGGCACATCAAGAACATCACTAGATTTTTGTTAAATTTAATTTTTACTTCGTAGGAGAAAAACATGGAATCAGCACTACTATACATAGCAGGCGCATTAATGTTGGGCTTAGGTGCATTAGGTGCCGCTGTAGGTATCGGTATTTTGGGTGGTCGCTTTTTGGAAGGTGCTGCACGCCAACCTGAATTGATCCCAATGCTTCGCACACAATTCTTCATTGTTATGGGTCTTGTTGATGCGGTACCAATGATTGCTGTTGGTTTGGCAATGTACATTCTATTTGCGGTTGCATAAAGATAGTCATTTTTTTTAAGACTATTTTGCAATAAACATAGAGGTACAAACATGAATCTTAATGCAACAATTATTGGGCAAATGATAGCGTTCGCGTTATTTGTTGCCTTTTGCATGAAGTATGTCTGGCCACCGATTATGGCTGCATTGGAAGATCGCAAGAAAAAAATTGCGGACGGACTAGCAGCAGCAGAACGTGGTAGACATGAGCAAGAATTAGCTGAAAAACGTGCACAACAAGTTATTCACGAAGCAAAAGAGCAGGCGAATGAAATTATTTCGCAAGCACAGCGCCGTGGAAATGAAATTGTTGACGAATCAAAAGATAATGCACGTGTTGAAGGTGATCGCATTTTAGTTTCTGCAAAAGCAGAGATTGAACAAGAAGCAAATCGTGCAAAAGATGAGCTTCGGTCACAAGTAGGCAGTATTGCTATAGCGGGTGCGGCAAAAATTCTTGACCGTGAAATTGATAAGCAAGCACATACCAATTTGTTAGATGAATTGGTAAGTCAGATCTAGAGGTAATTTTAGAATGGCTGAAGCAATTACTATCGCCCGACCTTATGCAAATGCAGTATTTTCAATTGCTAATCAAAAAGGTGAGTTGAAAGCATGGTCTGACTTACTTGCGTTATTCGCGCAATGTGTAGCAGATCCAAAAATGCAGTCCATAATTTCAAGTCCAGCAATTAGTGATGAGCAAGTTGTTACTCTGATGGCTGATATTGCAGGTGAATTAATGAGTGATGATGCTCATAATACGCTGGCATTGTTAGCAGAAAACAATCGCCTACAACTATTAGGTGATATTGCAGTAATTTATGAAGAATTACGCGAAGAAGCAGAACAGGTAATAACCGCTGATATTACATCAGCAATGAAGCTCACCGTAAAACAAGAAAAAGACATCTCAGCTGCGTTGAAAACAAGACTAGGTAGAGATGTAACCTTGAATACAAGTATTGATAAAGACTTGTTGGGTGGTGCAATTATTCGAGCAGGTGATCTGATTATTGATGGATCTGCCTTGGGAAAACTGAACAGACTGGCCAACGCTATCATATAGCGGCCTGTTTATAGAGGAAACAAAGATGCAACTGAATTCAGCAGAAATCAGTGACCTAATCAAAAAGCGTATTGAAAGCTTTGATGGGGCAACTGAAGCGCGTACAGAAGGTACTGTTGTCGGTGTTACCGATGGTATCGTTCGTGTTCATGGTTTAGCAGATGTTATGGCAGGGGAGATGCTAGAGTTCCCAGGCAATACATTTGGTATGGCTTTAAACTTGGAACGTGACTCTGTCGGTGCGGTAGTATTAGGTTCATACCAGCACATCACAGAAGGTGACAGTGTTAAGTGTACCGGTCGTATTTTGGAGGTCCCTGTTGGTGAAGGTCTTTTAGGTCGCGTTGTCGATGCTTTAGGTCAGCCAATCGATGGTAAAGGCGATATCGTCAACCAAGGTACTGCACCAATTGAGAAAGTCGCACCGGGTGTTATCGCTCGTCAATCAGTGGATCAGCCACTTCAAACTGGTTTGAAATCAGTTGATGCGATGATTCCAGTTGGTCGTGGTCAACGTGAACTGATCATTGGTGACAGAC
>QNEY01000073.1 GCA_003645385.1 Gammaproteobacteria bacterium
ACGTATTACTCACTCTGATATGGCTAAACCTAGGCAATTATCGCAGGTAATTATTACAATATTGTGACCATTCAGTACAACTAATTCACTTTTTATTGTGTATGGTGTAACTATCACTTGCTAACATTGTCTACTTAAACACTGCCTTATAGACTGATATTAATAATGAAAAAAATTTTATTCCTCATTGTTCTACTGACTACTATTTCTGTTCATGCGCGACCAGGTTTATTAGATAAACTTGGTTTAGAAAATGATTTTGACACTCCCCCCAGTGTCGATGAAGCCTTTGATTTTTCCGCTCAAATTAAAGATCCACAAACCCTGCTTGCGCGATGGAATATAGCTGAGGGTAATTACCTGTATCGTGACAAGATCCGATTTGAAATCCTTGATAATAGCCAAGTACAAATACAGGATTTTTCACTGCCGGCCGGTGAAAATAAAATGGATGAGACCTTTGGTTTAACTGAGGTATATCAACATAGTACAGAAATCGTACTACCCATCAGTCGTGACAATACTGCCCAAAAAATCGAGCTGAAGGCCTATTACCAAGGGTGCTCAGAAACATTTCACATCTGTTACCCGCCAACAGAGAAAACTGTTCTACTCACATTGCCAGCTACAACAGATGACGTTACTAGTTCGAAGCTTGATTCTACTGCTACATCGCAGCTAACGGTTCCTCAACAAGATCGCATTGCTCAAAGTCTTACTGAAGATAGTCTGTTTAAGATATTGATTGGCTTTTTTGGCTTGGGTTTACTACTTGCTTTTACCCCTTGTGTTTTCCCAATGATCCCGATTTTATCTGGCATCATTGTTGGAGAGGGAGATCACATTACCACTCATCGTGCTTTTATATTATCTTTGACCTATGTACTCGCCATGTCCATAACCTATACCGCAGCGGGCGTGTTAACTGGTTTAATGGGTGAGAATATACAAGCTATGCTACAAAACCCATGGATTATAGGAAGCTTTAGTGCTTTATTTGTCATATTGGCATTGTCAATGTTTGGTTTGTTTGAACTACAATTACCGCACGCTTTACAACATCGTTTACACCAAATCGGCCATCAACAACAAGGTGGTCACATCGTTGGTGCAGCATTGATGGGATTGTTGTCCGGCCTGATTGTCGGACCTTGTTTAGCCCCACCATTAGCCGGTGCTTTGATTTTTATCGGTCAACAAGGTGACCCTGTATTAGGCGGTTCTGCATTATTTTCTCTAAGCATGGGCATGGGCTTGCCTCTACTTATTATGGGCACTTCAGCTGGTACATTATTACCCAAAGCTGGTGACTGGATGAATAGTATTAAGACATTTTTTGGTGTGTTAATGCTAGCTCTTGCTATCTGGATGCTGGAACGTATTATCCCAGGCTGGGTTGGTCTCTTATTGTGGGGGATGTTATTCATTATTTCAGCCGTATATCTAGGCGCCCTCAATACACTTCGCATTGACTCTAACGGCTGGGAAAAACTATGGAAAGGACTAGGCGTTATCTTATTAATTTATGGTGGATTATTAATGATTGGTGGCGCCAGTGGTAGCCATAATATTTGGCAACCTTTACAAGGTATCGCCTCTGAAAAACAAAGTAATAGTGAAATTTCAACCGGCTTAAACTTTACTCAAGTTTCTAATCTAACGGAGCTCAATCAACAGCTATCTCAAACAAATAGTCCTACCATGCTGGATTTTTATGCTGATTGGTGTGTTGACTGTAAAAGAATGGAAGCCACAACATTTCAAGATACGGGGGTTGTTGTAGCATTAGCTAGCATCAATACCTTACAACTTGATATGACTGACAATACGGCTGAACACAAGGCTATGCTTAAAGAGTTTGGTATTTTTGGACCACCGACCCTGTTATTCTTTGATGCAAATGGCAACGAACATACCCAGTATCGCTTAATTGGTAGTGTTACTGCTTCTGAACTTCTGCAGCATATTGAGCAACTACCATCTATAGCACGTTAGCAAAAACTGTCTATTTCGACGAATTTAGCAACAAAAAACCGCTTTTTCTATTAAAAAACTAGACATTTATTAACTACTGGTGCAAAATTCGCCCCATATCAATTCGTTCTAGGCGCGATCTTACGATGGCAAAAATTCTAGTGCTACACGGCCCCAACTTAAACCTTTTAGGCACTCGCGAACCTGACGTCTATGGGCAAGATACATTAGTCGATATTTCAGACCAACTTAGGACACAAGCAGCCGCTGAAGGTCATCATCTAGAAAGTTTTCAAAGTAATGCCGAGCATGATCTTGTCGAAAAGATTCATCTTGCTCTAACTAATGACACTGATTTTATAATTATAAATCCGGCAGCTTTTACACATACCAGTGTCGCTATACGTGATGCATTATCTGCTGTAAAACTACCATTTATTGAAGTGCATCTTTCTAACGTACATGGACGAGAATCATTCCGTCATCATTCCTATCTTTCAGACATTGCAGTTGGCGTGATCTGTGGCTTAGGTGCACAAGGTTATGAGCTTGCTTTACAAGCCGCAATCAAACACATTAATCAATAGGATTAACTATGGATATTCGTAAAATAAAGAAGCTGATCGACTTAATTCAAGAATCAGATGTGGCTGAAATTGAAATTCATGAAGGCGAAGAGTCTGTTCGCATTAGTCGTGCAAGCGCAACCGCACCAGTAATGATGGCCGCACCAGCCATGCCAGCAGTTGCTGCTGCACCTGTCACAACCGCAGAAGTTGAAACAACCGCCGCAACCAATCATGCAAATGCTGTGAAATCACCCATGGTAGGAACATTCTATCGTTCATCATCACCTGAATCAGCATCATTTGTTGAAGTTGGTCAAACCGTGGCTGTTGGTGATGTGATTTGTATTATTGAAGCGATGAAGATGTTTAATCAAATTGAAGCCGATCGTGCCGGCACCGTTAAAGCTATTCTGGTTGAAAATGGACACCCAGTTGAGTTTGATGAACCCTTAATTATCATCGAATAATTAATAATTCTACCAATCTTAAACTGTGGATAAAACATCATGATAGATAAAATTGTCATTGCCAACCGAGGTGAAATTGCCCTCCGTATTCTTCGGGCTTGTAAAGAATTAGGCATAAAAACTGTTGCTGTTCACTCCGATGTGGATCGTGATTTAAAGCATGTTTTGTTAGCTGATGAAACAGTGTGTATTGGTCCAGCACCTTCATCAGAAAGCTACCTTAATGTCCCAGCATTAATTAGTGCTGCCGAAATTACCGATGCCTCAGCAATTCATCCGGGTTACGGATTTTTATCTGAAAATGCTGACTTTGCTGAACGTGTTGAGCAAAGTGGCTTTATCTTCATTGGTCCCAAATCAGAAACTATTCGGATGATGGGCGATAAAGTATCTGCAATTCAAGCGATGAAAGATGCCGGAGTGCCTTGTGTACCAGGTTCTGATGGTGGCTTAGGTGATGATGCCGAGACAAATCTTCGTCTTGCACGTGAAATTGGCTTCCCTCTCATTATTAAAGCATCCGGTGGTGGTGGTGGTCGTGGTATGCGTGAAGTACACAGTGAAGCTCACTTATTGAATGCGATTGATTTAACGAAGAGTGAAGCTAAATCATTATTCGGTAATGGCATGGTTTATATGGAGAAATTCCTCCAAAACCCTCGCCATATTGAGTTTCAAGTTTTAGCCGATCAACATGGTAACGCCGTACACATCGGTGAACGTGATTGCTCTATGCAACGTCGTCATCAAAAAGTCGTGGAAGAAGCACCTGCACCCGGCATTTCAGCTGAACTACGTGCAAAAATGGGTAAAATCTGTGCAGATGCCTGTGTTCGAATTGGCTACCATGGCGCAGGTACCTTTGAATTTTTATATGAAAATGGTGAGTTTTATTTCATAGAAATGAATACTCGAATTCAGGTTGAGCATACTATTTCTGAACAAATCTCGGGCATAGATTTAGTTGCTGAGCAAATCAAAATTGCTGCTGGTGAGCCATTGTCATTCACTCAAGATGATATTGTTTTAAATGGTCACGCTATCGAATGCCGCATCAATGCTGAAGATGCCAAGACATTTATGCCAAGCCCTGGCAAAATCACTCATTACCATGCACCTGGTGGCATAGGTATTCGTATGGATTCTCATGTTTATAGTGGTTACAGTGTGCCACCTAATTATGACTCAATGATCGGCAAGTTGATTTCTTATGGTCCGACACGTGAATCTGCCATTGCACGAATGTTAACCGCACTCAATGAGATCGGTATTGAAGGTATAAAAACAAATGTCGCCTTGCAACAAGATATTATGAATGATGCCAATTTCCAAGAAGGTGGTACCAACATCCACTACCTCGAAAAGAAACTTGGTCTGTAGCAATACATAAATAGGCATGGCGTGGATACAGTTTATTTTTAACAGCACACCTGACGCTGCCGATCAGTTATCCGAAGTACTGTCAGAATGTGGCGCCAGTGCAGTTACCTTTCAAGATAATGCAGATCAACCTATCTATGAACCTGAAATTGGTACCACACCTCTATGGGCAGCAACCAATGTTATAGCCCTATTCGATGCAGAAACAAATACTGACTTAATTATTCAACTGCTGAGCGGGATGCTTGCACCTAAAACCGTACCAAACTACCGCATTGAAGCTGTTGAAGATAAAGATTGGGTTCGCGAGTGGATGGATAACTTTCACCCAATGAGTTTTGGTGACAAATTATGGATTTGCCCAAGTTGGCATACACCTCCACAAAAAGACGCCGTAAATATTTTACTTGATCCCGGTTTAGCATTTGGTACTGGTACACATCCAACTACAGCCCTATGTTTAAATTGGCTTGACCAAGCAGATGTAAAAGACAAAGTGGTTATTGATTATGGTTGTGGTAGTGGTATTTTGGCAATTGCTGCTGCCTTATTAGGGGCGAAGAAAGTCATTGGTGTTGATACCGATCCACAAGCACTAGAAGCTACACAAGCTAATGCTGAACGTAATGGCGTTACCATCGATACCTATCTCCCTGATGATTGCCCTGATGAAGCCTGTGATTTATTACTGGCCAATATTCTTGCCGGTCCATTACAATCACTTTCTGAGCGTTTAGCTAGTCTAACCAAAGTAGATGCTCCGATTGTACTGTCAGGTATTTTAGATTCCCAAGTTGAAGATGTAAGCCAGAGTTACCAGCCTTGGTTTGATATGCACGCACCTGTATTCAAAGATGAATGGACACGACTTGTTGGGCATAAACAGTTATGAAAATAGGTCCATACACCCTACCTAATAACCTGTTCCTAGCCCCAATGGCAGGTGTAACCGATCGCCCTTTTCGGCAATTATGTCGACGTCTCGGTGCTGGTATGGTGGTATCTGAAATGATCACTGCAAATAAATCATTATGGGCGAGTAAAAAATCATTATTACGCGCTAACCATGATGGTGAACCCGAACCAAGATCAATTCAAATCGCTGGAACCGATCCTAAGATGATGGCCGAAGCAGCACAATATAATATTGATCAAGGTGCCCATATTATTGATATCAATATGGGTTGCCCTGCCAAAAAAGTCTGTAATGTCATGGCCGGTTCGGCTTTATTACAAAATGAAAAGCTAGTTGGCGAGATTCTAGAGTCTGTCGTGAATGCTGTTGATGTTCCCATCACACTCAAAATTCGCACTGGCTGGGATGTTGATAATCGTAATGGTGTTGCCATTGCTCGTATTGCAGAGCAATCTGGTATTCAAGCATTAGCTGTTCATGGCCGCACGCGTGCAGATGCTTATCGCGGTGAAGCTGAATACGATACGATTGCTGAGATTAAATCTGCAATAACTATTCCTGTAATTGCTAATGGTGATATCAGCAATCCTGACAAAGCTAAACAAGTTTTAGACTATACTCAGGCTGACGCACTGATGATCGGGCGCGCCGCTCAAGGTAACCCTTGGATATTCAGGCAAGTTAATCACTTTCTGACACATGGTGAATATTTAGCGGCACCATTAATCACTGAAGTGCGACAAACCTTGATTGAACACCTTTATACCCTGTACGATTTCTATGGAGATTACACTGGTGTTCGTATGGCACGTAAACATATTGCCTGGTATAGCAAGGGGTTACGAAATGGAAATTCTTTCCGCCAACAGATGAATACACTTAAACTGCCACAACAACAAGTAGAGTTCACCGAACAATTTTTTGAAAAACTAAAACAACAGGATACGATTGCTGCATGACAAAAGCTTTAGATAACCAATCCGGCACTTGTTTTGATTTAAATGTAGCGGCCGAACACAAACACGCTCCATTAAGTGAGTGCGTGGAAACAGCCTTAAAAGACTACTTTGAACAACTAGATGGCCATCCTGCTGCTAATCTTTATGACATGTTATTAGCAGAGGTTGAAGCGCCGTTATTCAAAGCCACGCTTGAACACACCAATGGCAATCAAAGCCGTGCTGCAGAGATTTTAGGACTTAATCGTGGCACGCTACGTAAAAAATTAAAAACTTATGGCTTATGATTTCGTCTTTTTCGCCAGAGCAAGGTAAAAAATACTTCTCATACTCCTGTATAAAATAAAGAGATTAAAAATGAATAAAATCCAACGAGCACTGCTTAGTGTGTCAGATAAATCAGGCGTGTTAGAGCTCGCCCAACAATTAAATAAGCTTGGTGTTGAGCTGCTTTCAACAGGTGGCACCGCTAAATTATTACAAGATGCTGGCTTACCTGTAAAAGAGGTCTCTGAACACACCGGTTTTCCAGAAATGATGGATGGTCGCATTAAAACCTTACATCCAAAAATTCATGGTGGCTTATTAGGTCGTCGTGGCATCGATGAAGCCATCATGGCTGAACATGACATTGCTCCTATCGATCTGGTAGTCGTTAACTTATACCCATTTGAAGCAACCATTGCTCGTGATGACTGTACGCTTCCAATGGCGATTGAAAATATCGATATTGGCGGTCCAACCATGTTGCGTGCTGCTGCCAAAAATCATGCCTCTGTCACCGTGTTAATCGATCCAGCTGATTACAGTCGTGTGCTTGAGAAAATGGAAGCAACAGGGGGGGTTGATGATACAACTCGCTTTGATCTGGCAGTAAAAACATTTGAACATACTGCCCATTATGATGGTGCGATAGCTAATCATTTAGGCAAAATTACCGATGCGGGTGAAGTCGACTTCCCTCGCACATTCAACGCACAGTTCCATAAAGCACAAGATATGCGTTATGGCGAAAATCCACATCAAAAAGCAGCATTTTACACAGAGTCACAAGCTGAGATAGGGACAATTAGTGCAGCAGTACAGGTTCAAGGTAAAGAACTGTCATACAACAATATTGCTGATACCGATGCAGCACTTGAATGCGTTAAATCATTCCCGGAATCGCCAGCCTGTGTGATTGTTAAGCATGCCAACCCATGCGGTGTCGCTACAGCTGACGACTTATTAACAGCATATGATTTAGCTTATCAAACTGATACCACCTCAGCATTTGGTGGCATCATCGCTTTTAACCGTGAATTAGATGCAAAAACTGCACAAGCAATCATTGATCGTCAATTTGTTGAAGTCATTATTGCACCTGCAATCAGCGATGAAGCGAAAGAAGTGGTCAGCAGTAAAAAGAATGTTCGCCTACTTTGCTGCGGCAAATTCCCGAGCCATCAATC
>QNEY01000074.1 GCA_003645385.1 Gammaproteobacteria bacterium
ACTCCATATGGTTACTAACATTAAACCGTGCAAAACAATAAAGTAAGTTAATAAACTTAGTGATCGGTTAATTTCGATTTTAAAGACAATCCGTGTCATTAGTTATTTCCATTCCTTGGTGAGCAACAGGTAATAACGCTACAATAACGCAACTTTAGCTATATAAAAACTTAAATATTATGATAACTTCATGGCAATCTATTATTGAACAACAACAAACCCTCAGCTCAAATGCTAATTTAGAATTAACATCATTGTTTATGCCTTTGACACAACTTGGTGTATTGAAAGTCACTGGAGAGGATGGCCAGAATTTCTTGCAAAACCTTCTCACTAATGATGTTACTGACTTGGCGATAAACCAAAGTCAACTTAGCGGTCTTTGTAATGCCAAAGGTCGACTTTTTTCAGTATTTCTGCTGATCCGCCGTAAAGAACATTATCAAATCATAGTGCCCAAAAGCATGTGCGCATTACTACAACAACGCCTTGCAATGTATGTATTGCGATCTAAGGTTACCATTACAGATCAAACTGACGAACTGGTTTGCGTTGGATTGACTCAGCCCAGTGATGATCAAATTGAATCTCTAAGCCTGTCCGATATGATTTATCAGGGGTATGGACATAATAACCATCTGTGCATAAAACTACCGAGCAATTTAAATCGCTGGTTATACATCTCTCCACAAGATCAAGCTGACGAACTGTGCAAAACTCTGGCTGAACAACAATGGCAACTTGCCTCTGATAGCATCTGGAATCTTCTTGATATCGAAGCTGGACTGCCAATGGTTTTTCCTGAAAGTAAGGAGAAATTCACCCCGCAACAAGTTAACCTCGATCTGGTCAATGGTGTCAGTTTCAACAAAGGCTGTTATCCCGGTCAAGAAGTCGTTGCTCGCTTACATTATTTAGGAAAGCCGAGCCGTAGAATGTTTCTTGCTGAGGCTCAAACAAATGACCTGCCTGAAATTGCAACAGAAGTGACAACTGAGGATGGTAATGTGGCTGGTCATGTAGTGTATGTTGAGCACAAAAGTAGCTCTACATTAAAAATGTTGCTCAGCCTGAAGTTGACAGAAGATAAATCCAAAGTTTTTCTTGATCAATCCACCCTCATAGATGTGATATCACAAGTAGCAACAGAATAAGCCCATCAATTTATTTACCTTTAAATTAAGGTGCTGGATTAGGATGCTGTTGATGAATTAGTTCAATTTCATTGAGCAATACATCGTTGAGTGTGACATCAATACTTTCAATATTAGTTTTTAACTGATCAAGGCTGGTTGCACCAATAATATTGGCCGTCACAAATGATTGCTGATTCACAAATGCCAATGCCATCTGTGCAGGCTCTAAACCATATTTTATAGCCAGATCCACATACGCCTGAGTCGCTGCAATAGCTTGTAGGTTACTATAACGCTCATAATGTGGCCAACGGGTGATTCGAGCATTCTCAGGTTGTTGACCATTGAGATATTTACCTGTCAACACACCAAAACCAAGTGGTGAATAGGCTAATAAGCCCACATTCTCACGATGGCTTATTTCGGCACAACCAATTTCATAACTTCTGTTAATCAAACTGTATGAGTTTTGAACAGAAACAACTGTCGGTAAATCATACTCCTTGGCAACACTCAAGAACTGCATAATTCCCCAAGGTGTTTCATTCGACAGACCTATAAATTGAATTTTACCTGCTTTAATTTGTTGTTGAAGTGCCTCAAGTGTTTGATGAACTGGCGTTAACTCATCCTCATTTATTTTTTTTTGATAACCTAGTTGTCCAAAAAAATTAGTGTTCCGTTCTGGCCAATGTAGTTGATAGAGATCAATATAGTCAGTTTGTAATCGATTGAGGCTTGCTTCCAATGCTTGTGAAATATGTTCAGAATTAAAACGTGTTTTAGCATCACGTATATGAGAAACCCAGTCAAATCCTGGCCCCGTTATTTTACTTGCGATGACCAAGTCATCACGCTTGCCACGCTTGGTCAACCACGTACCAATGATCTTCTCTGTGTTACCAACTGTTTCTGGTTTCGGTGGAATCGAATAAAGCTCAGCAGTATCAATAAAATTGATACCATTCTCGACTGCGAAATTGAGTTGTTGATGACCTTCTTGCTCAGTGTTTTGTTCACCAAATGTCATTGTGCCCAAACAAATAGCACTCACTTTTATGTCAGCTTCTCCTAACGCACTATATCTCATCTTTATTACCTGAAAATCTACTTCTCAACTATTTGTCACAGCATTGTATTTAATGGTAGATCTTGCTAGTCATTATAATATATTATTAGTTGCTCTCTATTTTCAGCTAGAGTCGAACAACAGGATAAATCATGCCACAATACTGCATAAATTTGTTCTCAAAAATAATTTAAATTTAGGTTAAAAGAGGTAGACATGGCAAAGTTAGGAAAACTTTTTATTTTGTTCATTGCAATTGTTATTAGTTCAACTGCATGTTCTGGCCCAAAATATTTTGAAGCCGTCCAGCCTACTGATGATAACAGTATTTTGTATGTTTACCGATCAAAAGTAAAAGGTGTCTTGTTTCAGCCACTGAGTAGTTCATATCCGGATTTAATCTTAGATGGAGAAAGTGTTGATGTTCTTAAAGCGAATACCCACAGAGCAATACCCATTAAACCTGGAAAACATCATCTAAGAGTGACCGGGCTCACCAAGAAAGCCAAATGGGATCAGAAGGATAAGGAGCTTTCTTTTAAAATAAAACTAGGCGAAATAAAATATCTGAAAATAAATGTTCAATATGATATTGACGAGATAAATCATGTTTCGACAATGAACAAACGTGCAATCTATATAACACCTGTCGATGCTGAAGATGCAATCTATGAAATACGAGAAACCACAAAAGCTGAGTAATATTACTTATATCTGTATGCTTATATTTCTTAGATATGGCAAATCATCATATGGGAAAACCAGTTAATGATTTTGGCCGTGGGCTAAGGCTAACCTAGCACGTTATAACCAATCGCTAACAGAGACACCAATACCAAGTTTATTAACATGATTATTATAGTCGATCATGCTTTCACCGTAGCCATTGAAATATTGAATATAACCTTTCGCATAAGGATAATTACCTAAAGGAAAGCTCCATGAAGCTTCGACTGCACCGTTACTAAAGCCTGATTCAATATTATTACGGGACATTAAGCTGAATGTATGATCATTCATTTTATAAGCAGCACGTAGTTCACCGTGACCTAAGTAGTCTGTAATATCACGGTTATCATCATCTTCACGATCTTCTTTTATTCTGTACCATGGTTTGACGCTTAAAGCTAAATTATCACGTTCAAAAACAAAGTTAGCATAAACCCGATTCCAGCTTCGTGAGAGCACGCCTGATCGTCCATTTGATTGATGTACAACACCAAAGGCATTTGCTGAGTTTTTGAATCCAAAAAACTCCCAATCATCCGGGGTAAATTGCGCCCACATTTCTGGCTCATGATTTGTTTCTCTAAATGGCGATGAGACATCATTATTGAATACCTGCCAGAAAGAATGATTGGTATAAGCGGCATAAAGATCGACCATGTTAAAGAGGTTTACTGCTAATGGAAATTTCAAGCTGATTTGAAATTGTGCTTCGGTATCATCAACATCAATAGTTTGATCATTAGCGTGTTCCCGATAGACATCAGGATTATAACCACTAAAGTTATGGGCCCCCACTAAAATATAATTGGGTTTGTGAGCCATTAAGGTGAATGGTTTCAAAATGTTGTCACCATCTATTCTAAGGCGTTTTGCTACTAATGATTCTTCAGCAATAGCATCATCTGCTGTTGCTATGGTCGTATCAACTACAGTAGATGTTGGCCCTACTTCTGATGAAACGTTACTGCTTGCACACTGTGACCTTAATTCACCAATGGTCATCGTATCATCCGCTTGTGCAAGCATATCTGCCATACAGCTTGAGAGTTCATTAGCAAAGCTGAGTTGTGGAGAGCCCAAAACACCCAGAACAAGAGGTAAGGCAAGGGGAAACCGTAATTTCTTCACATATGACATAGGCATGCTTCCAAAGAATTAATAACTAAAAGACAGTATTATATCTGAATACCTGAATACCTGAATCATTAGCAAACAGGGTTGTTCTTCCTTCACTTAAACGGGCACTCATCCTGTATTTCGCTGGACTCTCCCGTTGAAACGGCGGTATTTCATACGACACTTTAGTTAACCAACCTTTATATTTAGCACCTAATTCAGCAATAACTTTGGAACTGGCTCCGAATAATCCCTACAAACAAAGGCTTTAGCTTATTTTTTGACGGCATTGATATCTGCTTGGTCATTGTCAAAACCTAATTTATAACCTAAAGAAACATGGTGGAATCGACCATTGGTATAATCATCATGGATTGCAAAACCAAAGTTATAAAGCTTATCAAAATCTAAAGCAATATCTCCTGCTTTATCTGAATTAAGCTTGCGTTTTAACTCAACCACCCAAAGACCATTTTCAAGACTAGAGTTAAATAAAACTTCCTCGCCACCAGTCATAATACGATCATCCAAAATATAACCATTTTCTGACTCTTTAGTCCCCGCTTTATGACGAATTAAATCCATATAACGACCCGCATCAAGTTCTTCTTTAATCTCCTCAGGTGTTTTTAGTTTATCCCATCCGCCTCGTTTTTTACCACGGCGACCAGCAACTTCAACTTTGGTACGACTTTCAGTTAAATATTTTCTAATACCCTGCTTCATATCAATTTGATCTTTCTGCTCGTAAGCATCAATATCTTCTTGTTTAGGCGCATCCGGCATGTCTTTAGCATCATGATGACATGTTCCCCAGCAACCAGATCGTCCAGAATACATGACACTACCTGTGAAATCATCTTCCTCACTTTTATTGTCATCACTAAACATCATGGCGATTTTAACCTGATTGTCTGGGTCCATTTTCCCGCCATCTACAAAAGGCACTGGTGTATGACTGGTATCTTGCCATTCATATCGCATATATAAGTATTCATCATCATGAGCCGCCTGAACTTTAACTGCTATGCTGCCACGTTTATCAGGAATAACCTGTGGCTCTAATTTTTCGCCAGTAACAATTTTTTGCCCCATCTCTGCAGCTTCATTATCGTGGCATTCGACACAGCGGTCGCCAGCTTTAAAAGGTAATTTACCACCATGTTCACTGCCTTTAAAGATCCATTCCATAGATGCTTGTCCAGGGTAAAAAATAGTCACCTCTCTATCAGGAACATCACCCCAGCCAATACCAAAACCTGTCGCTGATGAAGCAGTGTTAGTACTTGTAGATTGATTGGAATCAGCTCCATTAGTCTGTGCCGGCACCATTTTAACTTTGGACTTAGGAGGATTGTTAGATAAATCTAATAATTTTTGTTGCTTCTTATTTACAGGTTGCCTCAACGTTGCATCTGGTTTTGCAAAATCTGGGTTAGGTGCTGATAATTTCTCTAATTCCTCTTCATCCATTAACTGGTGTACTGGTTTGTGAGCAATACCCTTGTGGCAATCAATACAGGTATTACCATTTTGTAGAGCATTCGTATGTTGTTTACGAGCCCTTGGTTTTTGATAAGCCACTGCCATTGATTCAAAGTCATGACAATTTCGACACTCTCGTGAATCATTAGCCTTCATTCTTCGCCATTCATTTTGGGCTAATTTCAAACGTTTTTTATCAAATTTTTCTGGTGTATCGATAGAGCCTAAAGCTTTATGCCAAAGCTCTTTAGATGCCTGTATTTTTCTTATAATTTTATGTGTCCACTCTTTTGGTACATGGCAATCGGGACAGGTTGCTCTTACACCAGAACGGTTTGCATAATGGATAGTCTTTTTATACTCTTCAAAAACATTCTCTTCCATTTCATGACAAGAGATGCAAAATTCTTCTTGATTGGTTGCTTCCATAGCTGTATTAAAACCACCCCAGAAAACAATACCAATAATAATAAAGACAATACCTGCGCCAATAGTCACGCCCATAAACAATTTGCGTTTAAAAAAACCTTGATGATTTGTCATTACTATATGCCTTAACTTTAAGTACTAAAAACTAAAATACACGGTGATTGAAAGATAAAAAAAAGCGAGTATATATCTATACTCGCTCTTCTTAACTTACAACTAAGTAATCATAACTTATGTTTTATGATGAACACGGTTATATACGTTGAACTTACCAGTTGGTGTGGTCAAACCTTTAATGCGTGCAATCTCTTCAAGAGTTTTAGCATCATAGATTACGATTTCACCGGTTGGGTTTTTATTGTCAGTGCGGTTCCAGACAGAAACCCAGACTTCAGTTCCACCCTTGTTAAACTCCATATGAAGCGCCACTTTACCCTTTTCTTCAGTAACACGGATTGTTTTCACTATTTCACCCGTCTTCTTACTGATAACTTGTACACTTTGTTGTACTTCTGGTTCAGGATGTTTCAGTTGATCCGCCCAATAATAATCAGAATTCTCATGAGTACGGATAAATGCGCCTGCTCCATCAGTTTCAACTTCATAACACATTTTCCATGCTTGATCAGGATGTCCTTCAGGATCATTACCCCAAACAGAGACAAGCCCAACACCTAGGTGAGTTGTTCCTGCAACAGGCCCGCATTTAGGATCAATCCAGTTGGCACCAGGGCCTGGATGAGGAAGTTTATCTACATCAATCATTGCTTCTAAAGAACCGCCATCTTTGGTATCAATGATAACCATTTTCTTAGAGGCATTAGCTGCGATTTGGAAGTAACGACCAGTCGGGTCATAGAATCCATCATGCAAGAATTTAGCAGAGTTAATTTGCTTAATATCGAGAGCATCGAGATCTTTATAACCTACTTGCCACATTTGACCTAACTCTTTAGCAGCAATTAAGAATGATGATTCATTTGGGTTAGTATAAATTGCAGCAACACGTGACTCTTCAACATATTCACCATCAACATTCATACCACGAGTAGAAACCACTTTAACTGGTTTCATAGTCTCAGCATCAGTAATTACAAAATGAGGAGGCCAATAACCACCAGCAATAACATATTTACCATCACCAGAAACTGCTACGTCACGGGCATCATAGGCTATTTGTGTTTCTGCCACTAACATTTTGTCAGGTGTTTGCCATAAATCAAATTTATTAAGTTTGCCATCACGACCGATTGAATACCAAAAACGGCCAGCAACATCATTAGACTTATCGACATTGTGGTGCTCTTGTCCTTTAATAACGTGTACCGCATAACCGGCATCAAGATGTGCATAAATCTCATGCTTATCGCCATCAATAATGGCAACTTTACCTGCATCACGCTCGATAACAACAAAGAAATTTTCCCAGTTACGATCATGCATCGGTTTCGTAGGATAATCTTTAGGCTCAATATAAACCTTCGTACGTGACTGCATTAATTCAAGGGACATTTCAGGTGGAATAGGCGGTTCTAACTGAATGTAAGTTGCCATCATTTTAATTTCATCTTTAGAGAAGATGTCATTAAAGTTATTCATTCCACCTTCAGTACCATAAGTCAGGATTTTCTCAAGACGAGCCTGACCTTTTTTTATCGTATTTATAGGCTCAAGGCTCTTACCAGTAG
>QNEY01000075.1 GCA_003645385.1 Gammaproteobacteria bacterium
GTCTATTGGTTATAAATTTACATGATTTTTACTATTAGAGGCACAAAAAGGACAGAGTGTAACAAGGTGAAAAATGCCATATATTCTCTTAATGGTTAAGTTATCACTTTATTGGGTTTTAATAGGGATTTGATATTGATGCCCACAATTGTCAGCAATGTAAAGTAAACAGCCATAGCACCAGCAATTAATCCAAATAACATCCCAGATCGTTGCCAAACAGTTCCATTAATCCAAGCAGCACTATCAGGGGTTAGCCAAAATAATAGTAGCAATAAACCACTATTAGGCAGTAGTAGTTTGATTATGAACTTCCCCCAACCTGTATCAGGCTGATAAACCTTCAATTTTCTGAGACCAAGATAAAGTAAGCCAGCATTTAATATTGCTGACAAAGAGGTTGCTAATGCTAAGCCGACATGGGCATAGTGGATCATCAATATAATATTCAGGATCATATTGGTTACCATAGCAATAATGCCAATTTTGACTGGTGTTTTAGTGTCTTGACGGGCAAAATAGCCAGGTGCCAATACTTTGATGAATATAAAAGGTAATAACCCCAAGCTATAAGCCATTAAGCTGAGAGAGGCTTTGTGGGCATCTTGAGGGGTGAACTCGCCGTATTGGAATAAAGTAACTAATAATGGCTCTGCAAGCCACGCAAGCCCTATCGTAGCCGGCGTGGCAATAATAAATACCCAGCGTAACGCCCAGTCTATGGTATGGGAGAATTCGGATTTAGATGCTGAGGCATGTTTTTTCGATAAGCTTGGCAGAATTACGGTGGATAAGGCGATACCAAACACACCGAGTGGAAATTCTACTAGTCGGTCTGAGTAGTACAACCAGGAAATACTGCCTGTTACCAGAAAAGAAGCCAATAAAGTGTCGAGTAATAAGTTGATTTGGGCAACAGAAACCCCAAACATTGCAGGAATCATTAACTTGAGAATTTTCTGAACACCACTATCTTTCCAGCCCCAACGTGGCTTGGGAAGCTGACCTATTTTGATCAAAAAAGGAATTTGGAATAAAAGCTGTACTACGCCACCAATAAATACTCCCCATGCTAATGCTGTTACTGGTTCGGTGAGATGAGGTGATAACCACACTGCACAGCCAATCAAAGACAAATTAAGAAAAACAGGGGTAAATGCTGGCATGGCAAATTTGCCGAAGCTATTTAAAATAGAACCAGCTAATGCGGTGAGCGAAATAAAGAATAGATATGGAAAGGTGATCTTTAATAAGTCACCAGCTAAATTAAGTTTGTGTGGGTTATCGATAAAGCCAGGTGCAAACACCATAATCAAAATGGGTGCAGCTAATACGCCAATAGCAGTAATCACAAATAAAATGCCGGCTAATGTGCCGCTTGTGCTGGCAATTAGTTGTTTGAGGTCTTTGTCTCCTCGTTGACGATATTCAGCTAAAACAGGGATAAATGCTTGTGAAAAAGCGCCTTCAGCAAATAAACGTCGTAGAAAATTGGGAATTTTGAATGCTACAAAAAACACATCAGCACCAAGTCCAGCACCAAATAATCGTGCAATCACAATGTCTCTGACAAACCCGAGAATACGCGATAAAAAAGTCATCATGCTGACAATAGCGGTAGACTTAAATAGTTTTTCACTCATCCGAGTACTCACAATTAATGATAGGATTTGGCGTTAATTAGATTATCTACGAGAGCAATTGTCCATGGCCAAACGATGTAAAGGTCTTAATTCTAAGTGTTTTTTATTTACATATCTCATTATTGTAGGTTTTTTATTGGTATTGTGGATGAATCGTTTGCCACTTATACACGAAGATCTGCGTGAAATACCATTAGACATGCAGGTTTATTTGGAGTCACCACCCCGACCTATATCCTCATTTTCATTAACAACAAACAATCAGTTAATGCTTACTAATGACTGGTTTGAAGGCAAGTGGTCTTTTGCGTATTTTAGCCATGGAAAATGCCTGCCAGAATGTCAGCCAGCATTGGATAAAATGAATGATTTGCACGCGGCATTTGCCAATAGTGATTTCCAATTTCTAGTTGTTGGCTTGGATCATCAGCATGAGAGTGCCGATGATTTAGCGGACTTTTTACGCTCTCAACAGTATGAGCTGATAGCAGCAACAGCCTCAGAAACTGCGATTGAACAGTTAGCCAGAGATTTTGTGGCATTATTTCTGAAAACAGATTTTGCTGATGGCAGTTATCAAATCGAACAGGAGCATCATATATTTGTAGTTGATCCTAAAGGTCGTGTCTACGCCACTTTCCGCCCGCCCTACACAAGCACAAGCATTCAGTCACAATTCCTGAAGCTACGTTATTTTTATGCTCAGTCAGAATGATCAAGCGCATTTGCAAAGCTTTGAGCGAGCTGTTCAAGTGTGCTGACACGTCGATAGCTGGGTCGAGTTACCAGGCCAAGTTCACGTCTAGCCTTTGTTGCAAGTGGCCTGATAGAAATATCTGCACGGCTGACCATATCAGATTTAATGGCCATTTCAGGTATCAGAGTTATCCCCAGCCCACCTGCAACCATTTCAATTAACGTATATAGGCTTGTGCCCTGCACACTTGTTCTATGAGCTGTAGTCGGCAATTGGCATGCACTGAGTGCATGCTCACGTAAACAATGCCCTTCAGAGAGCAGTAAGAGCTCATCAATGGGTAATTGCTCTGCTTTAATACTTGTTTTTGATGCTAATGGGTGGTTATTAGGCAGTGCAACCCAAAATTGTTCCTCGGCAAAAACAATGTGGTTTAACTCTCCAATATCAAACGGAAAAGCCAAGAGGGATATATCAATATCACCTGCCCGTAGTTTTTTTAATAAATGTTCAGATTGATCCTCAACAAGTACTAGCTCAAGTTGTGGAAATTGTTTGCGAATATCGGGCAAGGCTTTTGGTAGTAAAAATGGACTTATACTCGGGATAATACCGATCTTTATTCGCCCTGTTAATGGGTTGCTTTCAGAGCGGGCTAAATCAACCAAGTCAGCCGATAAGGAAAGGATGTCTAATGCACGATCAGCAATCTCTATGCCTAAAGCTGTTGGTAGCACTTTTCGGTTTGTGCGTTCTAACAATTGTGTACCTAAGAGGTTTTCAAGATCATGTATACCTGCACTTAGCGTTGATTGGGTAACAAAACAGCGATCAGCAGCATGGCCGAAGTGTTTTAATTCAACAACAGCAGTTAAATAATGTAACTGACGAAGAGTGGGTAAATTCATAATCGTTTTTTCCACTTGTTTAGATAGAAACAATCAATCGGATCTAAATTAACACAAAATATAAACTTGTTTCCAACTTGTGGACAGCAGGCTTTATGACTTAGGAGGAAATGATGTCGAACCAAGAAATATCTAAAACAATACAAAATTAAGAAGCAGCTTTTGCTGGTGAATCAATGGCAAATAGAAAGTATCTGTATTTTGCTAAACAATGTCGCAAATTAGGTGCCGATGATATTGCAGAGGTATTTGAAAAAACAGCCGAGCAAGAAACTGCACATGCTTTTGGTCATCTTCAGTTATTATTCCTGGAGGATACGCTGACTGTTGAGAAAATGTTACAACTTGCGATTGATGGTGAAACCTATGAATATACTGAGATGTATCCAGCATTTCGAAACACAGCATTAGAAGAGCGAAATGCAGCGGCAATTGTTGAGATGGATGAACAAATAGAGGAATCCAAGGAACATGCTGAAATGTTTGCTAAAGTATTATTAACAGCAGAAAAACGGTTTGCAGCATTAGCCAAGGTTGAAAAGCGTCATACTCAGCATTATATAGATGCATTAGCTTCGCGGTAAATTAAGCTTTTAGATTGGGCTTTATTAGAATGAAATTATAATATTGGAGATGTAAAGATGAGACAGTGGCAATGTGTTGTATGTGGCTTTATTTATGATGAAGCCAAAGGCTTGCCTGAAGAAGGTATTGTGCCAGGTACGAGCTGGGATGATATTCCTGATGATTGGGAGTGTCCGGAATGTGGTGTCGGGAAAGAAGATTTTGAGATGGTAGAAATTTAAAATACGATGGAGGCAGGGATTTCTCCCTTCCTCATCTCTTTGTAATGCTTGAAAAATAGAGCTGATATGACTCCTATAATTATCATTGGTACAGGATTTGCTGGCTATACACTAGCACGAGAGTTTCGTAAATTAGACAGCAATACGCCGCTATTGATGATTACTTCAGATGATGGCCGCAGTTATCCCAAGCCGATGTTGTCAAACGCTTTAACTAAAGGTAAAACAGCTGATGAATTAGCGCTAGCAGATGCGAATTCAATGGCTAAGACCTTAAATGCTAGGATTGTTACCAATAGTGTTGTGACTCAGATCAATCCACAACAGAAAACTATTGTCCTGTCTAATGGTGAACAGCTCAACTATAAACAACTTGTCTTAGCCGTAGGTGCCAATCCAATCCGTATCCCGATCAGAGGCATTTCTGATAACAACATTATATCAATCAATAGCTTAGAAGACTACACGCGCTTCAGAAATGAGCTTGAAAGTACCAAGCATGTTGCTTTAATTGGACCGGGTTTGATTGGCTGCGAGTTTGCTAATGACTTGATTAGTGCTGGTAAGGAAGTGTCAGTTATTGGACCTGATCCTTATCCCATGAGCACGTTGCTGCCCAAGGCTATTGCTGATGAGTTAGAAAGTTATCTGGCTAAAGCTGGTGTTAACTGGTACTTGGGTACAACGGTAGCAGAGATTAATCATAAAGAGCAGAGTTATAAAATAACTTTAGCTAATGGTGAGAATGTTAGAGCGGATCTATTGGTGTCTGCCATTGGGTTAAGACCTAATATTGATCTTGCTAAAAAGGCTGGCCTGGAGATTGCTCGCGGCATAAAAACGGATAATGGCTTACAAACGAGCCAAGAAAATATTTTTGCATTGGGAGATTGTGCTGAAGTTGCCGGACACAGTCTATTGTTTATTGCGCCTATACTGGCGGCCGCAAAAGCGCTGGCAAAAACACTTTCCGGCACGCCAACCACCGTGAAATATCCTGCAATGCCAGTCGCAATCAAAACCCCTGTTTACCCACTTGTTGTTTCCCCCCCTCCTCATGGCGTTATTGGTGAGTGGCAGTTTGAGTTAGCATCGTCAGGGTTTGGTATCAAAGGTTTGTTCATCAGCAATACAAAAGACCTTCTTGGTTTTGTATTGAGTGGTGACATGGTTGCTGAAAAACAAGTTCTTGCTAAACAGCTCCCAGAGTTGCTGGCTTGAATATTGTGTTTATAGCAGCCTGATTTTGCAGTAAAGTAACGATTTTAATCCCTTACGGATTTGCCGGTGTTATCCCAACTCACTCTTTTAAACCTGCGTAATATTAGCGAGCTTTCGCTTCAGCCTGCTATGGGTATCAATTTAATAACGGGAGATAATGGCTCAGGCAAAACCAGCATACTCGAAGCTATCCATTTACTGGCACTTGGGCGATCGTTCAGAACGCGCTCACTAAAAAATGTCGTCCAATTTGATCAGCAACAATTTCAGGTGGTCGCAAAAATAAAGGCAGAAACACCTGTTGGCTTACAGTTTAATATCAATACTGGCCTCCAGATCAGACTCAATAATGCACCGTTAAAGAAACTCTCAGAACTGGCAATGCAGCTGCCATTACAGTTGATTCCTGCCAATTGCCACCAGTTCTTTGAGCAAGGTCCTCGCTACCGTCGGCAATTGTTAGATTGGGGGTTGTTTCACGTGGAACCGAGCTTTAATTATCATTGGCAGTCCTATCGTAAAGTTTTACAACAGCGAAACTCAGCACTACGCCAAAGAAAAAAAGTGGATGAGATACAGCTTTGGGATAGTCATTTGGCGCTTCATGGTGAAGCAATTAATACCCATAGAAAGAAACAATTGGGGTTATTGCTGGAACACTTTGAGCAGGTTTTTCCGAGGCTATGTCCAGAGTTTCGAGATGGGAGCTTTACAATAAAGTATCGTACAGGATGGCCGAAAGATTTATTGTTAGAAGCAGCGCTTCATTCGACGATCGAAAGAGACCGGCAGTTAGGTTATACGCGTTCTGGTTGTCATGCTGCAGATTGGTCATTTAGAGTTAATGAGCTGGATCCATCAGAAGTTTTTTCCCGTGGACAACAAAAGCTTTTTTTTCTTGCTTTGTGTATGGCACAGGCAAAGATGACTGAATTTGTTAACCATCAAAACAGCATATTATTATTAGATGATATCAGTTCAGAATTAGATCAAGATCGTCAAAATAATGTTTTAAATGAACTTGCAACACTACCAGTTCAATCCTTTATTACCACAACGGAAATAGAGGGAAAGATTGGTGATGAAATAGAACTGTTTCACGTGAAACAAGGTGTTATTTGAGGCGGCAAAAGTTAGGCGCCATGATGTGGTAAAATAAGCATCTTGGAAAAGTCTCGTTCTTAATGGATACATTATGGCAACTGAAGAAAACACTTACGACTCGTCGAATATTAAAGTTTTAAAAGGTTTGGATGCGGTAAGAAAGCGCCCAGGTATGTATATCGGTGATACTGATGATGGTACTGGATTGCATCACATGGTATTTGAGGTGCTCGATAATGCTATTGATGAATCATTAGCCGGATATTGTAGTGAAATAAATGTACGCATACATCCAGATGATTCAGTATCCGTTTCAGATAATGGCCGTGGAATCCCAGTTGACGTTCATGAAGAAGAGGGTGTTTCGGCGGCCGAAGTTATTATGACCGTGCTCCATGCCGGCGGTAAGTTTGATGACAACTCCTATAAAGTGTCGGGAGGCTTACATGGCGTGGGTGTCTCAGTTGTTAATGCACTATCAAAAAAACTAACAATGGAAATTTGCCGAAACAATAAAGTTTATAGACAAAGTTACACTGACAGCGTACCCGATGATCGTATTGAAGAATGTGAAGATACCGATGCTACTGGTACTAAGATACAGTTTTGGCCAAGCGAGCAAACATTTTCAAATGTGATGTCCTTTGATTACAAGATTCTTGCAAAGCGAATTCGTGAATTAGCCTTTTTAAATTCTGGCGTGCGAATTGTATTAACTGATGAGCGCGACGAACTCAGTGAAGTATTTTATTACGAAGGTGGCATTCAAGCTTTTGTTGAACATTTGAATAAAAATAAAACCCCGGTTCATGAAGCTGTTATTAATATCGCTGGTGACAAAGATGATGTGACCGTTGAGCTGTCAATGCAGTGGACAGATTCATATCAAGAGAATATCTATTGTTTCACTAATAATATTCCGCAACGCGATGGCGGTACGCATTTAGCAGGTTTTAGGGCTGCGCTTACCAGAACATTAAATCAATATATTGAAGCGGAAGGCTTGGCTAAAAAATCGAAAGTAAGCACTAGTGGCGACGATGCTCGAGAAGGATTGACGGCTGTTCTTTCTGTAAAAGTACCCGATCCAAAATTCTCATCACAAACTAAGGATAAACTGGTTTCTTCAGAAGTAAGAACTATTGTTGAA
>QNEY01000076.1 GCA_003645385.1 Gammaproteobacteria bacterium
GCAATACAACGTAATACTGTTGACTTACCGGCACCGGATGGCCCTACTAGAGCTAATACTTCACCCTTTTCACAACGTAGTTCAACATCCAGTTTGGTCGGACGTGATTGTTGTAATGATACCTGTAACATTCTAGAGCACCCTAGTGTTAGAACGATAGTGATTAAACGTATAAACCACACTTATTGTTATCAAGGCAACTACAAGTAATGTTAATGACATTGCTTGAGCTTGCTGATGGTCAAAAGCTAGAACACTGTCATAAATAGCAATCGATACCGTACGAGTCTCACCAGCAATATTGCCACCAATCATCAACACCACACCAAACTCACCTAAGGTATGAGCAAAACTCAACACCATTGCGGTAATAATTCCGGGCCAAGCAAGTGGCAACTCAATTTTGAAAAATGTTTTCCACTTTGATAAACCACTGCACCATGCTGCTTCACGTATTTCTGGTGCAATTTGTTCGAGTGAACGCAACATCGGCTGTACTGCAAAAGGTAAGCTGTAAATAATTGATGCAAACCATAAACCAACAAATGAAAAAGCTAAACTGTGTCCCGTTAATGTGACAAATAAACTGCCAAAGAAGCTATTGTTATCCATGCCCACCAGTAAAAAATAACCCAATACTGTAGGTGGAAGCACTAAGGGCAATGTAATAACAGCTTCGATAGTGCCACGCCCAGAGAATTTGGATTTTGCCAAGAAATAGGCAATAGCTAAACCAATAGGCAATAAACTCATGCTGGTCAATAATGCCAGCTTAATTGAAACCTCAAATGCCTGCCAATCCATTTATTTCTCTTTATTAATCTACTAGAAAACCATGTTTTATGAAAATCATACGCGCCCTTTCTGTCTGAACAAACTTCAGAAACTGATCAGCATATTCCGAAGCACCTCGAACTAATACCGCCTGTTGCGGCAAGGTTACATCAAGTTTAACAAACCGACCCAGTGACGCTAGTTGTGGTTGGATAATATGAGCATACGGTACAAAACCGGCATCAACTGAGGTCGACAAAGAAAACTGTACCACTTGCGAAGCATTTTCAGCTATCAATAAATGTGGTTGGATCTGCTGCCAAATACCTGCTTTTTCTAATTCAGAGCGTGCTGCTTGTCCATACGGTGCATATTTAGGATTTGCTATTGCTACTTTATTGAGCTTTCCTTGTTCTAATGCTGTTTTCAAACTGAGTAGACTATCATCAACGTCTAACAATGAATGGTTAGCAGCAAATAAAGCAAGTTGTGCTTGAGCGTACTCAACAACTTTACCTTCTGTGAACTCGGCCTTGATTAATCTTTGTACATAGTCTGGATTAGCTGACAGAAACACCTCAAATGGTGCGCCATGTTGAATTTGTGTTGTTAAGGTACCTGATGCAGCATAACTGACAGCGAGCTGATAGCCTGTTTGTTGTTCGAATTCCTCAGCCAAAGCAGGTAATACATAGCGTAAATTAGTAGCAGCAGCAATACGGATATCAGCTGCTTGTACCTGCACCACAGCACACACAAATATAAGACTAAACAAATATCTAAACATTTTTATCCTTTCACAAAAAAGCCCCGATGATCGGGGCTTTTAAGTTTACATCTTACTATTGACTAGTATCTAGTCTGTGCTTTCTTCATTTACAGCTTTCATGCTTAAACGAATACGACCTTGACGATCAACTTCAAGCACTTTCACTTTAATCGTATCGCCTTCAGACAATTTATCGCTAACATTCTCAACACGCTCTTCAGAGATTTGTGAGATGTGAACTAAGCCATCTTTACCAGGCAGAATCGTAACAAATGCACCGAAGTCCATTAATTTAGCAACTCGACCTTCATAAATTGTACCTACTTCAACTTCAGCAGTAATTTGCTCAATACGATGTAATGCATCTTGACCTGCATTGAAGTCTGACGAGAAGATCATCACAGTACCATCGTCTTGAATATCGATAACAGCACCTGTTTCTTCGGTCAAGGCACGGATAGTAGCTCCACCTTTACCGATTACATCACGAATCTTATCAGCATTAATTTTAATAGTGATAATACGTGGTGCATATTCAGACATTTCTTCACGGTGTGATGAAAGGTTAGCATTCATAGTTTCAAGAATAGTTAAACGACCATCACGTGCTTGTGCTAATGCAGTTCGCATGATTTCTTCGTTAATACCCTCAATCTTGATATCCATTTGAAGTGCTGTGATACCTTTTCCAGTACCTGCTACTTTAAAGTCCATATCACCCAAGTGATCTTCATCACCCAAGATATCAGTCAAAACAGCATAACCGCTATCTTCTTTAATCAAGCCCATTGCGATACCAGCAACAGGTGCTTTGATTGGAACACCAGCATCCATCAATGCCAAACTTGTACCACAGACAGAAGCCATTGAACTTGAACCATTTGATTCAGTAATTTCTGACACTACACGAACAACGTATGGGAATTCTTCAGCAGATGGCATTACTGCTTGGATACCACGTTTTGCTAATTTACCATGGCCAATTTCACGACGCTTTGGAGAGCCAACAAAACCTGTTTCACCCACACAGAATGGAGGGAAGTTATAGTGCAACATGAAACGATCCCGATATTCACCTTCAACTGCATCAATCATTTGTGCATCACGTTCAGCACCTAATGTTGCAACAACAATGGCTTGTGTTTCACCACGAGTAAACAAAGCAGAACCATGAACACGAGGTAAGACTGTTGTTTCAACTGTCACCTGACGTACAGTCTTAGTATCACGACCATCAATACGAGGTTCACCCGCAATGATTTTACCGCGAACCAATTCTTTTTCCAGTTTGGCGAACACACCTTTAACATCATCAGCAGACCAGTCAGATTCTTCACCTGCTAATGCTTCAACTGCCGCATTACGGACATCACCTAACTCTTCTATACGTTCCATTTTGTCACTGATCGCATAGGCTTTTTCAATGCCTGCATAAGCATTCGCTTTCACTTCATCGTAAACGTTGCCATCTTTTACTGGTGCAGACCAATCCCAAGCTTCTTTGCCCGCTTCTGCTTTTAAGTCATTAACTAACTTAATTGCTGATTGTAATTGCTCATGACCAAACATTACTGAACCTAACATTACTTCTTCTGGCAATTCAGATGCTTCTGATTCAACCATCAATACCGCACTGTCAGTACCGGCAACAACTAAATCTAATTCACTAGTTAATAACTGTTCTTTGCTTGGATTTAATACATATGAACCATCGATATAACCAACACGAGCACCAGCGATAGGGCCATTGAATGGGATACCTGAAATAGCCAATGCTGCTGATGCACCAATCATTGCCGGAATATCAGGATCAATAGCTGGGTCTAATGCCACAACTGTTGCGATTACCTGAACTTCATTCAAAAAACCTTTTGGGAATAATGGACGTAAAGGACGATCGATCAAACGACATGTCAATGTTTCTTTTTCAGAAGGACGACCTTCGCGTTTAAAGAAACCACCCGGAATTTTACCTGCTGAGTATGTACGTTCTTGGTAATTAACAGTCAACGGGAAGAAGTCTTGACCCGGTTTAACATTCTTTTTACCAACAACGGTAACCATTACTGATGTTTCGCCCAAGCTGGCAATAACTGCACCACCTGCTTGACGTGCAATTTTTCCGGTTTCAAGACTTAAAATATGGTCGCCATATTGAACTGCCTTTTTTACTGAATTCACTATTTCTGTTCCTTTCTTTTTCTACGGCTTATTCCGCAGTTAATTATTTAATTTCAAAACAAATATGCCCCTGAAACTATAAAGCTTCAGGGGCATATTTTAAATGCTCAACCTGCAATCGATTAATGACGAAAGCATGATTAAAAAATTCTTAACGACGCAAGCCTAAGCTAGCAATCAATTCACGGTAACGTGTGATATCTTTCTTTTTCAAATAATCCAACATTTTACGACGACCACTAACCATTTTTAATAGGCCTTGACGTGAATGATGGTCATGAATATTAGTTTTGAAGTGATCAGCAAGGTTTGTAATACGTGCTGTTAATAAAGCAACTTGTACTTCAGCCGAACCAGTATCGCCTTCAGAGCGCTGATATTTACTGATTACCTCTTGTGTTTGTTCTATAGTTAATGACATTAAAAAACTCCAACTTTTGTGTAGCATTTGCTACGAGTTAAATTCTGGAATAGCTCAGCCTGTTTGCGACCGAAAGATCCAACCTTTCAAGAGCGGTAATTTTACCGACTTTTTATTGTATAAACAAGAGTTTCACTCTTATTCTGATAAAACAAATACCCGTTTTGGTGCAACAATCCCCTGTTCCGACATTTCGCCCAGCCCAAGAAATTGTTTATTTAGATCAAACAATCTCACTTGTGCGCTTTCAAAGCTTTGATCAACATTTATAGTTTGGCCAAATCTTAAAGCTGTAACCATATCATCTGTAACAGAAATTGCAGGCCAACCTGGTAAAGCATCCTCTGTTGGTAGCAATATGGCATCCAGACTTTGTAAGCCTTGTTCGGCTATGTGTTCTAGCTGCTCAACTGTCACCGCCTGTTCTATCTGATAACCTGCAGCTGCCACACGGCGCAACATACTAACATGACCGCCACAGCCTAAATCCAGACTGATATCTTCTACCAATGTTCGAATATAAGTCCCTTTGCTACAATGTACATCAAGAGTAAAACTATCAGCAGTCACTAATAATAATTGAATATTATAAATTGTAATTTGACGTGACTTACGCTCAACCTCAATACCTTGTCGAGCTAATTTATAAAGTGGTTGGCCTTGATATTTAAGGGCTGAAAACATCGGGGGAACTTGATCTTGTTCACCGGTAAACTTTGGAATCAGATCCAATAAATCCTGCTCAGTAAATTCTGGCACGGGGCTAGTAGTTAACACCTTACCGTCAGAATCACCACTGTCAGTTACCACACCTAACTGACACGTTACTTGATATTGCTTATCGGAATCTAATAGATAGGAAGAGACCTTGGTGGCCTCACCTAAACAGATTGGCAACACACCTGTTGCCAGAGGATCTAGATTACCAGTATGACCCGCTTTTTTAGCATCAAATAATCGTTTAACTTGTTGCAACACATGGTTTGAACTACGACCAGTTGGTTTATCAACAACAATTATGCCCGTTATATTCCGGCCTTTTTTATTGCGTCGTCCCACTTAAGAAATCTCTACATAAATCATAAAGAGGTGTTATTGAAGTCTTAATCGTCTGTTGCTAGATCGGTATTTGCCTTGGCAATCAGCTCATCCATATGAAAACCATGTTCCAATGATTTATCATAATGAAAGCGCAGTTCTGGAATATTACGTAGCTCAACTCGACCTGCTAAACGTCGTCTCAGAAAACCAGCAGCATGTGATAATCCTTGCAGGCATTCTTTAATATCTTGCTCAGATTCAGTTGTAGTCAATCGAGTTACATAGACTTTGGCATATTTCATATCAGAAGTAACATCAACATGAGACACTGTCACCATACCAACACGAGGGTCTGATACCTCATGCTGAATCATCTGCGCAAGTTCACGCATGATAAGTTCACCAATTCTGTTGGTTCGGCTAAATTCTCTTGCCATTATAATGTCGGCTTCACTAATACGCGTTCGAATACTTCAATCTGATCACCTGGTTTAACATCGGTATAATTTTTAACACCGATACCACATTCAACACCAGATTGAACTTCATTTACATCATCTTTAAAGCGGCGTAATGATTCCAATTCACCTTCATAAATTACGACATTATCACGTAACACACGGATTGGATTGGTACGCTTCACCACACCTTCTGTGACGAGACAACCTGCAATGTCACCAAATTTCGGTGAGCTAAACACATCATCAACACGTGCTAGGCCAATGATTTCGTCTTTATAAACATCATCCAACATACCTGTCATTGCTTTAGTTACAACATCAAGTAGATCATAAATAATGCTGAAATACTGAACATCCAAGCCTTTTTCAGCAATAACCTTACGGGCAGAGTTATCAGCACGGACATTAAATCCGATTAGAATTGCATCTGAAGCTGCTGCCAATTGAGCATCCGTTTCATTGATACCACCAACACCAGAAGAAACAACACTAACTTTTACTTGATCAGTCGATAATTTCAGTAAACCCTGGCTTACTGCTTCGGCACTACCATGAACATCTGCTTTGACCACAACATTAAGTGTTTTAACATCACCAGACTCCATCTTATTGAACATTTCATCCAATTTGGCAGCTTGTTGTTTTGCCATTTTCAGATCACGTGCTTTATTGATACGGAAGTTAGCTATTTCTCGTGCTTTACGCTCATCTGGTGCCACCAGTAAATCATCGCCTGCTGCAGGTATGCCTGACAAGCCCAATAGTTCTATAGGTGTAGATGGTCCAGCTTCATTTTGGGCTTCACCCTTCTCATTAAACAATGCACGAACTCGACCAAATTCTTGACCTACAACAACAATATCACCTTTTTTCAGTGTTCCACTTTGCACCAATATTGTTACAACAGCACCACGACCTTTGTCCAAACGTGATTCTATAACAACACCTTTCGCAGGACCTGTTTCAGGTGCAGTCAATTCCATAACTTCTGCTTGCAAAGAAATAGCATCAAGCAAATCATCAATTCCTTGACCTGTTAATGCTGAGACAGGAATAAACTGTACATCACCACCCCAATCTTCAGGAATTACGTCATGATTAGATAGTTCTTGTTTGACTCGCTCGGGATTGGCTTCAGTTTTATCCATCTTGTTAACTGCAACAATCAACAGAGAATCAGCAGATTTAGCATGCTGAACACCTTCTATTGTTTGAGGCATTACACCATCATCCGCCGCAACGACTAGTACTACGATATCAGTCACTTTAGCACCACGTGAACGCATCTCAGTGAAGGCAGCATGACCCGGTGTATCCAAGAAAGTAATTTCACCTTTCTGGGTTTCAACTTTATAGGCACCAATATGTTGAGTGATACCACCTGCTTCACCAGATGTTACTTTAGTGCTACGAATGTAATCCAATAATGATGTTTTACCATGATCAACATGTCCCATTACAGTGACAACAGGTGCGCGACCTTTTGCATCCCCGACATCTTGCTCGGATACATTTAACGACATCTCAAGCTCATTGTCCTGAACTGCTACTGCGACATGCCCCATTTCTTCAATTACGATCACAGCTGTATCTTGGTCAAGAACTTGATTAATTGTCGCCA
This sequence comes from Gammaproteobacteria bacterium, assembly GCA_003645385.1. Taxonomy (GTDB): domain Bacteria; phylum Pseudomonadota; class Gammaproteobacteria; order Nitrosococcales; family Methylophagaceae. The sequence goes on from QNEY01000076.1 coordinate 7,269, forward strand.
TGGTACCAAGGCCCATTAATGCTTTAATGACTTCAGCTGCTTTGACGGACATCCGTATAGCAAGCTCAGATACACTGATAGTTTCTGGTACATCCACATTATGTACAACAGGTGCAGTCGGCAGCGTAAAACCATGTTCTGTTGATGTTTCTATCACAGGCGTCGTTTGAGCACCCCGACCTTTTTTCTTCTTACGGCGACCTTTGCC
>QNEY01000077.1 GCA_003645385.1 Gammaproteobacteria bacterium
CTTCTGCAATGGTCACCAAACCCAAATTTCGTGCTAACTGTACAATTGTTCGGGCTATAGCCGCATCTTTTTCACTGCCTTCAATTTCATCAACAAATGTTTTGTCAATTTTTAAGGTATCGATGGGGAATTTCTTCAAATAATTAAGTGATGAATAGCCAGTACCAAAATCATCAATGGCAAGCTTAACACCCAGTTCTTTGAGCTCGGTCAATAATGGTATTGTTTCAGCAATATCTTTGATAATTGCTGTTTCTGTAATCTCTAATTCTAGTCGCTCAGGTTTTAGCCCTGATTCAGTTAACGCATGTTCCACTTGCTGTGGCAAATAAGCATGGCTGAATTGCATCGCTGAGACGTTCACCGAGATACGAAAGCCCTTATTTTGTGATTCATGCCAGATAGCGGCTTGACGGCAGGCTTCAATTAACACCCATTGCCCGAGCTCAAGAATAAGGCTACTACTTTCTGCAATATCAATAAAGCTGGCTGCAGCTAACAATCCTTTCGTTGGATGTTGCCAGCGTAATAAAGCTTCAAAGCCACAGATTTCGGTCGTTGCCGCATCAATTTGTGGCTGATAAAATAATTGGAACTGATTACCCTCAACTAACGCTTCTCTTAAATCAGCCTCTATTTCTAAGCGTGATGCTAAAGCACTGTTCATACTTTTCGAGAAGAATTGATAATTATTTCGCCCTTGCTCCTTAGCGTGATACATCGCAGCATCGGCATGCTGTAGCAATAACTTCACATCATTAGCATCACTAGGATAGCCAGTAATACCAATACTGACGGATATATAAGCTTGGTGTTTATCCAGCAAAAATGGTTCGGCAAAGGCTTCAATAATACGCTGAGCAATAATCGCAACATCAGCTACCGCCGTAACCTCACACAATAAAACCGTAAATTCATCACCAGCCAAACGAGCAACAGTTGTATCAGATGCTTTTGTGCCTGCAGCCACTACATCAGACAATCGCACACAATTTTTAATTCTGGTGGCTGCCTGTCGCAATAATTCATCACCAATATGATGGCCATAAGTATCATTAACTTGCTTGAATCGGTCAAGATCGATAAACATCAAGCTCAACTTTCCATCACGTCGTTTTGCAGCAGCAATAGACGATTCCAATTGCTCTAAAAATAGCCGCCGATTTGGTAACTCAGTCAGTGTATCGTAATAGGCATAATAAGAAATCTTCTGCTCTGACTGTTTACGATTAGTAATATCATGTAATGTCCCCGTTAGGAGCCATTGACCATAGAGTTGTGTAACATCGGTCCGATCATGGATATTGATCACATCACCATTTTTTTGAACAATCCGATATTCGATATCATATGATTGTTTATCATGTAATGCTGATCTCATAGCATTCATAAACGTAGCTCGATCTTCGGGATGGACACACCTTAACGTGCTGGCATAAGTAATTTCTTGTTGCTGAGGCTCCAATCCCATTAAGCGATATAGCTCGTCTGAACACTGAAATACTGGCGTCTTATAGTCCCACTGCCAATAACCTAAATGGGCAATACTCTGTGCATTAGCGAGCATATCTTTATGTAATGATAACTCACGCAGTGTTTGATTTGCCTTGAGAATATAACGTACGCGGTGACTAAATATTGGCCATTTTAATGGCTTGGTCATAAAATCAGTAGCACCAACATGGAATGCTTTTTCTATATCCTGAGGCTGATCTAAGCCTGTCACCATAACAATGGCAGCATGGCTTCCATTAGGTAACTCACGAATCTCGGTACAACATTCAAAACCATCTATGCCAGCCATAGTGACATCTAACAGCGTAAGCTCTGGTGAATATTCTTTAAATTTCTCAATTGCCTGTTCACCACTTTCAGCTTCGATAATATTAAGATCGGAACCCGACAAGGCATGCGACATCAACAAACGAATTGCGGGATCATCATCAACGATCAATATCGTGGGCTTAGATAATTCGATATCGGTCAATTAACAGCTCCTACTCTTTTATTCAACACTTTCTCAACATCCGAAAAACTTGCTGTCAGACCCAAAATCAGCTCTTTTATATTGCCCATCTCGCCTGCACCACGACCAATATGTTCTATTGTTTTTGCAATATGTTGTATACGTAAAGCACCGATAGTGCCAGAACTGGACTTAAGTGAATGTGCAGCTTTGAATAAAGCATCATTATCATTATCCATTTCTGCTTGCTGAATTTGTTCAATCAATCGTGGAGAATGCTGTAAATATAATTGGATTATTTGTCTAACAATCTCGCCACCCGTATCAACAGACATCTCATAGACGTCATCTAACTGTTCATGAGCTAATATCGGCAAATCAACGTTGTCATTTATTTCTTCAGTCACTTCACCTGTACTCACTATCTCATATGACCATTTATGGAGACACTGGGCTAATTTATCACGGGTAAAAGGTTTTAATAACGTGTCATTCGCACCCGCTCGCTGAAAGTGCTCACTTACTTTATGTTGGGTATCAGCTGTTAGGGCAATAATTGGAGTGTTAAAATTCAACGAGTCTGATCCTAGCTTACGTATTTGTTCCGTTGCAAGAACGCCATCCAGAACAGGCATATGATAATCCATAAAAATCAGGTCAAACTTTTTAGCTGCTGCCATAGCAACTGCCTCAGAACCATTCTTTGCCACTTCACAACTATAATCTAGGGTTGTTAATAGTTTCTCTGCCACCAATTGGTTGATAGGATTATCTTCTGCAAGTAAGACATGTCCAACATTTGTTATCAACTCAACACTCCTTGTTTTGTATCGTTAGCTTTCATGATATACAAACTTTATCCTTAATGTTTCACTTAAATTGACAAGCAGAAATCTTAACTCGGTCAAGTATCGTCTAAAACATTCAGCTAATCAAATTCACATTAAAAAAAGGAATGATATTAGCACGTTGGATCAAAAAAACTCACCCGCATCAATAGTAATAAAATAATCTGCCATAGCTAAAGTCTACATCTAATATCTTTATCTAAACTTAGAGCCACTTCAACTTAATGCTCATCTTAAAGGGTGACAATACACAATAAAAAGACTCACTACTAGATTGAGGTCTAGGCTATTCAGTGTTCAAAAGTGTAAATAATTATCCCAAATCAACAGAGTCATATCTTTGAGATGGGTTTTAGGTTCAGGGCAGATGAGATAGAATTCTCCTAAATACAATATTTAAAAGCTTTTCTTAACTGGGGGTTTGTGATGGCTGATGATGATGAGATAAATGAACGTTTAGACGATAACGCTACAGGTGAAGATGAATCAAACCAAGAAAATAAAGGTCTTTCAAAACCAACAATAATCAAGGTTACTATTGGTGTAATAGTTTTACTTGCTGGAATAGGTAGTTATTTCTTTTTTGCTCCAAAAGATAAGCCAGCCGAACCAGAGTCAATTTCTGAAATAGACAATCTTATTGAGTCCAGTGACAACGTCACTAGCCCTAATATGGCTATTAAGATCCTAGAAATGCGAGAAGAAGCCATAACACTTCGAGAAGAAAATCTACGCTTAAAACAACGAATTATTGAGTTAGAGTCTCCGGATAACCAGCAAGAGGGAGCTGGCAAATCTGAAACAGTACCTAAGGATGACAAAAATCCAACCAATATTAAACAGCAAGCACCTGCTCGTAAATTAAACGCTAATCAATATATAGTTAACTATCAAAATGACCGGATTGCTTACCCATCAAGATATGAAACTATCAGTGAGCCTGCACCCAAACCTACATGGGGTGAGTTCGCTCCTATTTACCGTGGTGAGTAATATTTCGTAACCTGATGACTCAAAAAAGCCCCAATTAGAGCTCTGCTTCCAGTTATTCCTTACTGAACTAATTTTTCTTGTATATTCTCAGGCGAAGCTTTGTTTTCGGCGGTCTGGCCTAGCACGCTGTTCTTTTTCTGAAAAAATATTGTCCAGAGCACTGAATGGGAGTCTGCGCTCGATACCTCTACGACGATCTCTATGGTGTTGATAGGTGCATGTGCATTCTTGATTTGTGCAACCAAGCACAGGTAACAATGAAACTTCATCTGACAAAAATCTTTTGCCCTCTAAGCTCTTGACGCTATCACATGCTACTGCACATGGTTGAATACTTACACCACGGTAAGACTTTATTTTCTTGTGCAGAGAATATAATCGCGTAGCTTTACGCCCTGTCGAATAATGTAACAAAAGCCAAATTACGGGGAGCAGTATAAGAATAGATATAAATAACCAGTTGCCCAAAGTTCCTCCCCCCTATCAATAGCTATAAATCCACATAATTATATTATGTGGATGAAAGATTAGGGTGTTCCAACCCTATAATCTCATGGAGAGTAAAATATATCATGAACTTAACTTGAAAGTAACCCCCTATTTATAGGGGATTTACAGACTATGATTTTAACTATTTTTCAACTTGAAAGCATATGCATCCGGCTGTAATTAAGCTCACCTCTTTTAAATAATTGATAATGAAGTTGAGGTAGAAACAAACTTTTCATCTTTCAATTTATAACTATAATAGATGTTAATCCACTCCTCAATTAAGGAAAGGAATTACTATGAGTAAAGTCATAAAAATTACTATCGGTATATTTGTTGTAGCCGTTATCGGTATAGTGGCGGCTATTAGCACTCTAGATGTGAACCAGTACAAAGGTGAGCTGATCGAGGCTGTAGAGCAAGTAACTGGTAGAGAGTTACAGATAGGCAGCAACTTACAATTTGCACTATCTTTTATTCCAACGGTAGTCATTGAAGACGTTAAATTCAGTAATACCAGCTGGGGCTCCAAACCAGAGATGCTGAGTCTGAATAAATTTGAAATTGAAGTAGCGCTATTACCATTATTAAGTGGCAATATTCAGATCAATCGAGTGATCTTATTGGAACCTGACATTTTATTTGAGACCAATAAAAAAGGCCTCGGCAACTGGATATTTGCTAGTAAAGAGGTAGAAGAAACTGTATCACCTGCTCCTGAATCAGATGCATCCCTACCTGCCATTGTTATTAAAGAAGTACGTATCGAGAATGCAAAAGTCCACTATAAAGATGGTGTAACAGGGCAAGAGACTAAGCTTACTATTGAAAATATTGAGCTAAAGTCAGATGATGATAATGACCCTCTTTCTTTGATTATGAAGGTTGTCTATAACGAAATTCCAGTTGAGATTAATGGCACTATTGGCAGGCTCAAGAAACTAACTACAAATGATAACTATCCTCTTGATCTGATGATAAATGTGGGTGATGCAGATATTGGGTTGAAAGGGATGGTCGCTCAACCAATGGATGCCACGGGACTAGATATAGATCTCAGCTTTAGTGTTGATTCCCTGTCAAAACTATCAAAATTGACAGGAAATGACCTACCCAAACTTGGACCAGTAAATTTTACTGGAAAAATAACTGACAGTAAGCAGGCATATTCGATAAACACGATAAAATTATTGCTAGGGAAAACCGATCTATCTGGTGATCTAACCATAAATATTTCTAGCAATCTTCCTGCTATCACTGCTAATTTGAACTCAAATGTAATTGACCTGATTGAATTAGGTGGTGGTGAAGATAAGACTACAAAAAAGGACAGCAAAAATCGTTTATTTTCTTCCGATCCATTACCATTAGCGAGCCTAAAATCTGTAAATGCTAATGTGACGATCAATGCCAAGCAGATTAAAACCAGTAGCCTTGTTCTGGATAAAACTAAGATTGTAGTAGCACTTAAAAACGGCAACCTATCTATCAGACCACTGAGCACTCTCCTTGCTGGCGGTAGTTTGAATGGTAATATCAGCCTGGATACTAGTGGTAAAACAGCCATACTAGTTACAGATATTGCTATCAAAAAACTGGAACCTTCACAGTTTGGAGATCTTAAGAGCAGAATATCCGGAGTGACTACCGATGTCAGCATCAAGCTCAAAGGTACTGGTAATAGTGTTAGTCAGATTATGGCCGGTCTTAATGGTAAGTTATTGATTAAATCCTCTGATGGGGTCGTTAAAGGTTCTGGGATTAGTGCCGCAAATACCAGCCTACTGGCTATGTTGAATCCCACAATAAAGAGCAATACTGAAACGCAAGTAGAATGCATCGTGGTGAATTTTGATATCAAAAATGGTATCGCTACTGCTGATAAGGGGATTGCACTAGCAACTGACCAAATGAGCGTCGTTGGCAGTGGAACAATTGATTTGAAAACTGAAAAACTGAATATCCATATTAAACCACATGCACGTAAAGGAGTTGGCCTTAGTGCTAGTCAATTGGCAGGCATGGTGAAATTAGGTGGGACATTAGCAAATCCCAAACCTAGTGTTGATGCTATCGCAACACTGACTACAGGATTATCGGCAACCACTGCTGTAGCAACAGGTGGTTTATCATTGTTAGCTCAGGGATTACTCAACCGCACAACAGCAGATACAAATCCATGTTCAACCGCATTGGGTCAAAAACCTGCAACAACAACCAACACAAAAGAGAAAGAGTCATCTTCCACAGATAAAGTAGAAAATAATACCCCAGAGAAAGAAGATAAAGTAATGGACAGATTAAAAGGGTTGTTTAGGTAATAAGACTTTGACCAGAACCTATTTCACTAAAGATAAATAGATTCATAACCAACTAGTTACAATAATAATTTTAGAGTGTCGCCACCTGTGATTTGGGTTATTCAAACTATTAACCCATACTTAAATAGCGTTCGCCAGTATCATGAATGATTGTTACCACTAACTTGCCTTGACCCAATTCTTTAGCCACTTTTAATGCCGCAAATACACTTGCACCAGAAGATATGCCAGCAAGGATCCCTTCTTCCTGTATAAGTCGTTTTCTCATTGCAAAGGCTTGCTCTGTACTCACCTGCTCGACTCCATCCAACAAATCGACATCCAAATTATCTGGAATAAATCCAGCCCCTATTCCTTGAATTTTATGTGGGCTGTGGCTACCTCCAGAAATAACCGGCGATTCTGATGGTTCAACAGCGATTATTTTAATACTGTCTTTCCGTTTCTTTATCACATCTGCCACACCGGTTATTGTACCGCCAGTACCTACACCACAGACAAAGGCATCTAGCCGTCCATCTGTTGCAGACCAAACTTCCTGAGCAGTTGTTTGCCGATGAATTTCAGGGTTGGCAGGGTTGGCAAATTGTTGGGGCATAAATGAACCCACAGTATTGTCTACAATTTCCTGAGCCTTAGCTAAAGCACCTTTAATACCCTCCGAACCAGGAGTAAGCACTAACTCAGCACCATACAATATGAGCAACTGTCGTCGCTCTACTGACATCGTATCAGGCATGGTTAAAATACAACGGTAGCCTCGAGTTGCTGCAACCATAGCAAGAGCGATACCTGTGTTACCCGATGTTGGCTCGACAATAGTTCCATCCCTCTTGAGCTGACCAGATTTTTCGGCC
>QNEY01000078.1 GCA_003645385.1 Gammaproteobacteria bacterium
GATTATCCTCGCTTTTTTGAACGCATGGTGTGGAATGATGAAAGTATGTTTGACCAAGAGATTGAATCACGCCAAGTGGTTTATCTTGGAAAAGCACCTTCAGGAGAAGCTTCAACTTCACCACAAGGAAAAAAAGCTCAAGTTTTAGCCTGTGATGAGAGTGATTTGCCGGAAGTAGTGTCGATATTACGTGCACTAGTTAATGGCAAGGGAATACAAGCTGAACAAGTGGGCGGTATTGCAGTCAGTGATTTAGCAGTATTGGCAGAACAATTAAAACAAGCTAAGTATTCGGTTGTGGCATGGTCTGCAGGTCAGTTAGATTTTGATCATGCAGAAGCTACAGTTCAAACCGTATGTGAAATGGTTAAAGATTTAAATTTAGACACACGTTCAAGTGGCTTGCCTTTGGGTGGTAAAGAGGGAGGAGTAACCGTTAATCAAGTTTCAGCGTGGCAAGCGGGCTTCCCGATGCGGACTAGCTTTAATCGAGGTTATCCCGATTACGATCCATACCTATCTGATACTAATCGTATGCTGGCAAATGATGAAGTCGATACCTTGTTATGGGTTTCCAGTTTTAATGTTGATCGGACACCACCACAATCCAAAGCTAAGACAATTGTTCTTGGGCGTTCGGGAATGAGTTTTGATCAAGAGCCTGAAGTCTTTATTCCAGTGGGAACACCGGGAATAGATCATGTGGGTCGAGCTTTCCGTACTGATGGTGTGGTGTCAGTACCATTAAGAAAATTACGTGACAGTGGCTTGCCTAGTACATTTGATGTATTAACTGCCGTTGAAGAATTGATTTAATAGGGGCTGAATAGAGATGTTAACTAAATTAACAGGCGGTCGAGTTTACGATCCGGCCAATAGCATCAATAACGAAGTCAAAGATATTTATATCCTCGATGGGCGAATTGTAAGCGCTCCAAGTGATGGACAGTTTGATAAAGAAATAGATGTGCGTGGCAAAGTCATTATGGCGGGTGCGATTGATATGCATACCCATATTGGTGGTGGCAAGGTCAATATTGCTCGCACCATGTTGCCCGAAGATCATGCTGCAGATGTGGTTGCTCGAACAGAGTTGATGCGCTCGGGGTGCGGTCATGCTGCACCGAGCACACTAACAGCAGGTTATCGTTATGCTGAAATGGGATATACCGCTGGGTTTGAACCTGCAATATTGCCAATCAATGCGCGCCAGGCACATATGGAAATGGGTGACACACCAATTATTGATAAAGGTGGTTATGTCATGTTGGGTAGTGATGATTTCCTACTCCGTATGATGGCCTCGAATGGTGATCAAGAAGCAATTAATAACTATGTTGCTTGGACGATGACACATAGTCATGCCATTGGGGTGAAAGTGGTAAATCCAGGTGGTATTAATGCTTTTAAATTTAACCAACGAAAACTTGATTTAGATGAGAAAAATAAGTTTTACGGCATCACACCTCGCGATATTTTATTGCGATTAGCAACAGCAGTAAAAGAATTAGGTGTGCCACATCCATTACATGTTCATGGTTGTAATTTGGGTGTGGCGGGTAACTTAGAGATGACCATTGATACGATGGAAGGTATTAATGGTTTGCCGATGCATATGACTCATATTCAGTTCCATAGTTATGGTACGGAAGGTGATTTTAAGTTCTCATCAGGTTCTGCTCAAATTGCCGAAGTGATTAACAAGCACAAAAATATTACTGTCGATGTCGGTCAGATTTTATTCGGTCAAACAGTGACTGCGTCAGGCGATAATATGCGTCAACATGCTGCTCATCCACATGCTAGTCCTAATAAATGGGTGTGTATGGATATTGAGTGTGATGCAGGCTGTGGTGTGTTGCCATTCAAATATAAAGATCAAAGTTATGTGAATGCATTGCAATGGATGATTGGATTGGAAACCTTCCTGATGGTTGATGATCCGTGGAGGGTATTCTTAACAACAGATCATCCAAACGGTGCACCGTTCACCAGCTATCCACATTTGATCAGATTATTAATGGATAAAACATTCCGTAACGATATTTTATCGACACTTCATCCTGAGGCTCAGAAAGCAAGTCACTTGGCTTCTTTAGATCGTGAATATACGCTATATGAAATTGCCATTATGACGCGTGCCGGTGCGGCTAAATTAGTGGGACTGGCTGATCGAGGTAGCTTAGGTGTAGGAATTGCAGCGGATATTACGGTTTACACCGATGATGAAGATCGTGAAAAAATGTTTAGCAAGCCGGATTATGTATTTAAAGATGGCACCATGGTGGTTAAAGATGGTGAGATTGTCGAAGTCACATGGGGCACAACGCATGTCGTTAAACCTGAATATGACAATAGTATTGAGAAGTCATTGAAACCATATTTTGATCGTTACCATACTCAAAAAATGGGTAACTTTAAAATTAGTGACGATGAAATTGTTGATGATGGCCGAGGCAGTTTGACCGTGCAGCCGTTGCATGCAGGAGGCAAGATATGATTATCAATGGCGTAACAATTGATGAAACCTTCGCTGAAGCATTTCCGATGAAAGGCACACGGCTAATCATTACTGCATTAAATGCCAAGTGGGCAATGATTTCAGCACAAACCTTTACTGGTTTTGCAACATCCGTTATTGCTTGTGGCTGTGAAGCAGGGATTGAAAAAGTATTAGATACTAGTGAAACACCTGATGGACGTCCTGGCGTGTCAATTCTGATTTTTGCCATGGGAGGGAAAAGCTTGGCTAAACAGGTTGAAACACGTTCTGGTCAGTGCGTGCTTACTTCGCCCACATCAGCATTGTTTTCAGGCTTAGATAGTGAAACTGAAATTGCATTAGGTCAGAATCTACGTTTCTTTGGAGATGGTTTTCAGATTTCTAAAATGATCGACGGCAAACGTTATTGGCGTATTCCTGTGATGGATGGTGAATTTTTAACGCAAGAGAAAACAGGTGTTCAAGCATCTGTTGGTGGAGGCAACTTTTTAGTGTTAGCTGAATCTCAAGAACAAGCTTTAATAGCCTGCGAAGCAGCCATTGTCGAAATGAAAAAATGTCCTAATGTCATCATGCCTTTCCCGGGTGGCGTCGTTCGATCTGGTTCAAAAGTAGGGTCGAAATTCAAAGCATTGAATGCGTCAACTAATGATGCTTTTTGTCCGACTTTAAAAGGTCAGACTAAAAGTGACTTATCCCCTGAAGTTGAATCGGTAATGGAAATTGTTATTGATGGTTTAACAAAAGAAGATATTGATGTTGCTATGAGAGTCGGCATTCAAGCCGTATGTGATTTAGGTGCAGAAAATGGCATTCGTAGAATCAGTGCAGGTAACTATGGCGGTAAACTTGGTCCATTCCACTTCCATTTACAGGAGATCATGGCATGAGTTCTTTAACCTTTACGCTTAAAAGCTCACCTGCACAACGCATCGACTGTTCATTGTTAACACCAGATTTGCTGACAGATAAGTCAGTGACTGATATAGCGGCTATTGAGTTAGTAACGGGAAATAGCACTGAGCGAGTAGATTCCCTGTTTGATATTTTAGGTGATGATGCTTCAAACATTAAATTTGTAAACAGTACCGACAAGCTAGATTTTATCGGTCGTAATATGACATTAGGCAAGATTTCAGTTGATGGCAATGTTGGTGGTTACTTAGGTTTGTTTTTAGATGGTGGCCAGATTGAAGTGACCGGTGATACTGGTGTTTATACTGCCTGTGAAATGAAATCAGGCCAGATTAAAATCAACGGTAATGCGGGCGAGTTTGTTGGCGGTGCAAGACCTGGATATAAAAATGGCATGACGGGTGGCATAGTGATTGTTACCGGTAATACCGGCGAACGCACTGGTGATCATATGCGACGGGGTATGATCTTAATCGAAGGCAACGCAGGTGATTATTGTGGTGCACGGATGATTTCTGGCACGATAGCAGTATTGGGTAAGGTCGGAGCTCATTTGGGTTATGCTATGAAGCGCGGCACATTATTGCTGACTCAGGCACCATCACAAGGGATCCCTGCTAACTTTAATGATTGTGGTTCTCATACTCTGGCGTTTTTGCCTTTATTGTTTGCTTCATTTGCTAAGTTAGACAGTAAGTTTTCCGATTTGGAATCATTTTCACGTGTACAGCGATACGCTGGTGATTTAGCGGGTATTGGTATGGGCGAGATTTTGGTTAAAATTTAAGAAATAAACCACAGAGACACGAAGCACACAGAGATTTAAAAAATACTAGATGCTTCTCTGTGAACCTGTGTCTCTGCGGTGAAATGCTCTTTGTAATTTTGGGGGAAGGTCATGTCAGATATAGGTAAGTCAATTACGCAATTTATTATTGAACAACAACGTGCCCATTCACAATCAACAGGTGAGTTTACCGGGTTGATGAATGATATTGTCAGTGCCTGTAAAAAGATTGCACATCTGGTTAATCGTAGTGGCATTATCGGTATTGGTGGTGCTGCTGAAACAGAAAATGTCCAAGGTGAAGTTCAGAAAAAGCTCGATATCATTACTAATGATGTGATGGTTGATCACTTGAACTGGACAGGTCATCTGGCTGCAATGGCTTCAGAAGAAATTGAAGAAATTATTCAGATCCCGGACAACATGCCTAAAGGTAGATATTTAATTGCCTTTGATCCTTTGGATGGCTCATCTAATATTGATATCAACCTATCTGTGGGAACGATATTTTCAATTTTGCGTTGCCCAGAAGGTGTTACCAAACCATCGGTGGAAGATTTTATGCAAAAAGGCACACAGCAGGTCTGTGCCGGTTTTTGTGTTTATGGTCCAACCACTATGATGATTATTACTACTGGTGATGGTGTTAATGGTTTTACTTTAGATCGTGATGTCGGTGAGTTTATTTTGACTCATCCGAATATGACTATCCCAGAAGATACGGCAGAGTTTGCTATTAATATGTCTAATCAACGCTTTTGGGAACAGCCAATGCAACGCTATGTGGAAGAATGCATCCAAGGTGTTGATGGTGACCGTGAGAAAAATTTTAATATGCGTTGGGTGGCTTCAATGGTTGCTGAAGTCTACCGAGTCCTTACTCGTGGCGGTATATTCATGTATCCGATTGATAATAAGCCTTCAACGGAGGGTGGAAAGCTACGATTGATGTATGAAGCCAGTCCAATGAGTTTTATTGTTGAACAAGCCGGAGGCCTTAGCTCCACTGGTCGTGAGCGAATTATGGATATTCAACCAGAAGGTATCCACCAACGGGTACCCGTTATTCTGGGATCTAAGAATGAAGTTGAACGAGTGATTTCATATCATAAAACCCACTAGTTACATTTTTTAAAAAAGGAGTTAAAAATGACATTATCAAAAAAACTGGGTGCTGAATTTATTGGCACATTTTGGCTGGTATTAGGTGGCTGTGGTAGTGCTGTTCTTGCAGCAGCATTTCCAGAGTTAGGTATTGGTTTCTTAGGTGTTGCTTTTGCCTTTGGACTTACTGTATTAACGATGGCCTATGCTATTGGCCATATCTCTGGCTGCCATCTTAATCCTGCGGTTTCAATTGGACTTTGGTCTGGTGGGCGATTCTCAACTTCAGAGCTTGGGCCCTACATCATTGCTCAAGTAGCTGGTGGTATTGCGGGTGCAGCAGTTTTATATGTTATTGCCACAGGTCAAGCTGGTTTTGATGTAACTGCAGGATTTGCATCTAATGGTTATGCCGAGCATTCACCTGGTGGCTTTAGTCTGACGGCTGCATTAGTCACCGAAATAGTTATGACATTTATGTTTTTAATAATTATTTTGGGGGCGACAGACAAGCGTGCACCACAAGGTTTTGCTCCGATAGCTATAGGTTTTGCTCTTACACTTATTCACCTTATTAGTATTCCTGTTACCAATACATCAGTGAATCCAGCAAGAAGTACCGGTGTTGCACTGTTTCAGGGAGACTGGGCTGTATCTCAATTATGGCTATTCTGGCTAGCACCGATTGTAGGTGCGATTTTGGCTGGGATTGTATATAAATGGTTTGAAACTGAATAAAGTTTAAGCAATCAAATGCCCGTCCATTCTTTGCATAGAATGGACGGGTAAAATATTAATAAATTAAAAAGAAGACACAATAAGATGGTTGATATCGTTAATTATGAAACCCTGTTAATGGCTGGCAAAGGACAAAATGAACCTCAACGTTTTCTCTTTGTCTTTTTAAAGGCTGGTTTACCAAAAGATCATGAAGGCTCGGAATCAGAGCGTTTTCATTCTGGAAAAGGTGGAGCTTTATCTCCGATTATGTGTGTTGATAAGCCTTTAGATGATTTGACCAACTTCTCTGATTTGGTAGAAGAGTCAAAAAATATGGGTCAAGATTGGCAGCTTGTATTGGTGGCATGTCTTTCCGGAATGGGTGGTCTTATGCCGACATCGACGGAGACAGATCTCCAGCTGAAGATGATGGTACAGAGGGTAGAAAATGGTGGGGACTTATCTCGTTATTTAGCCTTTAATAGAGAGGGTGATTTAGTACAGTTTAGCTAATCAGCTATAAAACGATTGCTTGATGATACGTTTTATAGAGTAGGAAAAAATAAGTCATGCTAATGATCAACGCGACTACAAGGAAAGAAAAATGAAATCCCCAATAGCTTTAGGTATTGTCGCTGTTACCTTGATTAGCGGAGCTGCTGTAGCAAATGATTTAATTATTTATCCAGCAAACAACCAGAGTCCTAAACAAATGGAGCAAGATAAATATAGTTGCTATGGCTGGGCGAAAGCGCAAACAGGCTTTGATCCCATGCTTATGCCAACAACCTCTACTCCACCGCCATCACAACAGAAAAATTCTGGTGGTGTTGCAAAAGGGGCTCTAGGCGGTGCGGCATTGGGCCTTATACTTGGTGATAGTGGGGAATCAGCAGTACGTGGTGCGGCGGCAGGTGGCTTGGTAGGTGGGCTGAGACAAGGTTCCGCTAATAAAGCAACAGAACAAAAGACCAAAGAGTGGGAGCAGCAGGAAACAAACAAGTACATGAAGTCTCGTAATCTGTACAACCGAGCCTATGGTGCCTGCCTGGAAGGCAAAGGTTATACCGTTAAATAGTCTAAGGGTAACAGAGATGATGGGATTTTAAAGTTTAGTTGGTTCGACATGATTTTCTTCAGTAAATAGCTCTCTATCGATGATAAAAATACTATCTATACCATTCTTCTTGCTGGCATTTTCTACAGTAATTCATGCGGATTCTTTATGTGTTGATAAGCAAGTGCGTTTACAAGTTTTGGGTTCTGGTGGCCCTGAACTAGATGATAAGCGAGCCTCAAGTTCCTATGTGATCTGGATGGATGACAAGGCACTAGTATTGGTTGATTCAGGTGCTGGTAGTAGCCTCAATTTTGAAAAAGCTGGAGCAAAAATTGAGGAGTTGGAAGCCGTTGTTTTTACGCATTTGCATGTAGACCATAGTGC
>QNEY01000079.1 GCA_003645385.1 Gammaproteobacteria bacterium
AGATGCCGATGCAGATGCGGATTCAGATGCGGATTCAGATGCGGATTCAGATGCCGATGCTGATTCAGATGCGGATTCAGATGCGGATTCAGATGCGGATTCAGATGCCGATGCTGATGCTGATGCCGATTCAGATTCAGATGCAGATGCAGATGCCGACTCAGATGCCGATGCTGACTCAGATGCCGATGCTGATGCCGATGCTGATGCTGATTTAGACTCTGATATCAATACTGTACTAGAAGATCATGATGCTATCGGTAATGTGTTAAGTAACGATACTGGCAACAGCCTAGAAGTTGTTGGGTTTAGTGTTGCAGGCAGTAACTATGTAGCTGGAGAGCTAGCAACAATAGCAAATATCGGTAGTGTAATAATTGGTACAGATGGTGAATACACGTTTACTCCAGTAGCAAACTGGAGCGGTGATGTGCCACAAATAACGTACATCACCAATACTGGCTCAGGCAATAGTCTTGATGTTTCAGTTACCCCTGTAGCTGATGCGCCACTTTTGATTATGAGTGTAGGTAATGAACAAGCCGTTGATAGTTCAGCTAATTTAATTATTAATGGTAGTTTTGAAGATATCAACGGAATTGATAAAAATGGCCATGTTGTGAGTGGCGTTCCTGAAAGTAGTTTGACTGGAAGCCAACTGGTAAAAATGTTGACGATTACTGGTTGGGAATTAACAAACCTTAATGGTGCCATGCCTGCAATGGAACCTCATGCAAAAGCACATGCTGGTGTCGGTACTACAGATGGTGAGCACTATATGGATCTTGGTGCTAGCCCCGGTAATTCAGCAATTGTTCAAACTATTTCTGGAATTATAGATAATGCCGAATATAGACTGTCATTTGATTATCTAGATAAAGCTGCGAAACAGGAATCTGGTCAAAGTGGTGAAGATTCTGGTGTGATGGAAGTGATCTGGAATGGGGAAGTGATAGCTACCGTAGAAGGTAATAACAGATCAGTTTGGGAATCACTTTCTTTGGTAGTAGTTGGAGGTAGTGGCGATGGCAGTGATAGTCTGATCTTCAGTGAGGTTGGTGATAGTGATGATAACTGGGGTATGGCGATTGATAATGTGCAAATGTCTCATATTTCATATCAGTATGACTTATCTATTTCTGCATCATTAACAGATGTTGATGGTAGTGAAACCATGGGATTAGTGACGATTCCAGTCGATTCATTACCTGCTGGTGTCGTGATTGATGGATTGATACCGAATAGTGAAGGGTATTATGAAATTGATGCCACAACGCCTGTGACATTAATACTTACATCAGATGTACCATTGACTGAAGCACAAGTTAATATGATTTCTGGCTCAGTCACTTCTTCGGAAACAGTTAATAGTGATACAGCGACAACAGATACTACAGCTAGAGCTGACTTTGATGGTTTAGATGCCACAGGAGAAACTGCCGATCTTCTTATTGAAGGTGATGATGATGGTAATGTAATTATAGGTGGTACAGGTGATGACATCATTTTTGGTGCTGGCGGAGATGATACATTAACAGGTGGTGGAGGTGCTGATGAGCTTGTTTGGACAAAATCTGATCTACCGGGCTCTGGTGTAGCACATGATTTTGTTGAAGACTTTAATGAAGTTGAAGGCGATGTGTTGAACTTGGCTAATTTATTATCTGATGGCTCACATGAAATAGAGGGTTTAGCAGCAGATAATGCTGGATCAGGACAACATTTACAGCTTTCTATTAAAGAAGCTGGAGGCTCAGAAGTTCAAACTATTGATTTGAATAATATTGCTGTTGGACTAGGAGACGATCCTGCAGAGATGCTAAACAATCTGTTAGATAACGGTAACATTAATGATGGTATCTAATTTTTAATCAGCCTTTTCATTTAATAGATTGACGATTTTTCCAAGTCCTATGCCGTGTGAACTCTTTATGGCGATAAAATCCTGATCTTGAATTAAATTTAGGATCTCATTTTTGAGTAACAGGGCTGTTTCAAACCAGTAATGTGTAATATATTTTGGTATTTGTTGATGAAGTGCTTTCATTAAAGGCCCACACAAAATAATACAGTCTGGTTGAACTGTTAAAAGTGGTTCCAATAAGTTTTTATGATAATTCTCACTTTGCTCTCCTAGCTCCAACATATCCCCTAAAATCAGAACTTTTCTTCCTTTAGAATTTATGTCGGCACACATTTCTAACATGGCCTTCATTGAAAGTGGATTAGCGTTATATGCTTCATCAAGTAATTGAGCACGAATTCCATTGATCTGAATATCAGAAAAAACTCCTCGACCATCTACCGGTTGGAAAGATGATAATTGTTTCAATGCTGGGGTAAGTGCCTGCCCAGAAACTGTAACAGCTGCAATTATTGCCAAACTATTCATAACCATGTGTAATCCAGGCACACCTATATGATAATGAAGTTCTTGGTTAAAAATAGAAATATACACATCATTTTTTTTAGGGTTATATTCAATTAGACGTATGTCAGCATCTTTATGTTGACCATACGTTACAATTCGTAAATTCTGGTTATAGGCTGCCTGCTGAAAAACAGTAAACTCTTCCATATCATGATTTAAAATAGCATGGCTTCCATCAGCCATATCGTTAAAAATAGCACTTTTTTTCCGAGCAATTTCGTTTGTGGATGAATGATATTCTAAATGTGCGGGGCCAATATTGGTTATTATGGCTATATCGGGATGAGCCAAGCTACTATTAAGGGGCATTTTACCAATAGCCATTTCAATTACATTATTTGGAGTGTCCCATGGTATGGAAGCTAAATTCCATGCAACTCCATATGGAAGGTTTGCACTGAAACCTGTTTGACCCACTGTACCGAAACTTTGCAATACATGTGCAAGCATACTGCATGTGGTTGTTTTACCAGAACTTCCTGTGATACCAAAAGTGATTCCTTGAAATTTATTGCGTGCATGTTTACCCAAAGCAATAACTGCATTACGACAAGATTTTACTTTTAATATGGGTAATCCCATTTGTTCTAGGCCCGATGCGTCTGAACAAATTAAAGCTGCTATATTACTAAGTTCTGAAAGTCGGTTAATAGATATCCCCCAGTCTTCATCACCATTTCTTATAACAACTAGCTGCTTAGGTTTGAATGTATTGATAGCGATACATAGTCCTGAAGCATTCCATTTTTCGGGTGGCTGGATATACCATTGCCCGCCGGTCACGCTAATTACAGTATCTGCAGTCCAGTCATTAATTTCCTCATCATAAGTATTTGATTCTAATGATTTGTGAGAGTGAGAACTTAGGAAGTTATGGTAAGCCACAAGACCGGACAAATAATGTTCCACATCATCTATTCGAACCCGGAAGCTATGATGGCGAATGAAAAAAGAACCAACTATTGAGTTAGGATATTTAAAAAACATAGCCATCTCTGGCCAGAAATAACCATTTAACAAATAGCGAGCACGTGAATGGAGTGCCAAATAGAATTTTTCAATATCGAAGTCATCCAATAGATGCCGGAACTTAACAGAAGCCTCTAATCTAACCAGCATTTTTTGGGCCGCCATCATAAGCTCAAGTAAAGTTGGAAACGTTGTAATTCTATCGAGAACAAAATCTAAGTGTTCCCGAACATTACTGAGACCAAATTTAAAATAGCGTTCTTCAGGCTTATAGAGTGTCAGCTCATTAACGCAATAACTTAGCCAATGATCATGAGCTCGCCAATGCTCAGCTTCTATAAAATATTCGAAAGCTTTAGTTACGGTATTTAGCCAGCGTTCATTTTTGGTAAGTCCATACAATTTCATCAGTGAAAAAGCAGCTTCACCATCGTAATAAATAATTCGGAATTCCTCTTTAATGCTCAGGTCGTTGCTATTTAATACATGGATAAACTTTCCTGTCATTTTGTCTTGCATTGACTCAATACCAACAGCCAATTGCTCCATTAATGAGACATGATTATTGTCATTAAATACGATTGAATATTGAGTTAACGCAAGGATGCACACTGCATTGCCACCAAGTTTAATTTCATCATTATCCTCAACCAGAAAGGCAGAGGAAGCACCAGTGGAGAGCTGTTTAGTCTGAATCAGTTTGGTAGTTAAATAGTCAATAGATCTTTCAATAGCACCTTTTAATTCCGGTTTTGGATTTAATTCATATGCTTCAATCATGGCATAGGTCGAACTTGCATGACGGAGATTATTATAGAATTTTATGTTTCTACCAAAACAGGGGAAATGGCCGTATGTGAATTGCCCTGCTTCATTGACCTCGCCTGCCAGATAAGCTGATGACGTTGAAATAAGGTCATATATAAGAGGTTTATTGAAATTGCTTATTTTTCGGTAGCCAGTATTTCTACCATGCTCTTCTAGTTGATAGGTGTTACTGCCATCATCAAAAATGCCAATAGTGGTAAATGCATATAACTGTAAATTCTTATCATCTAAATTGGGGAGAATTGTATTTGGAAAACGCCAATTAAAGAATGATTTGAAGTTTGTTTTATTTATCTTGGCGTGAGGAACTGTATTGCCATTATATAATAAAGCGTTAGCATTTAATTCTTGCTCCGTAATGGCAAGTTTGAATTCAGAATCAAAGCTGATGCCTTTCCTTGAATAATTACGTTTTACTTTGGTGAGCTGTTGTTCATAATGAGCAAGTGAAAGCTGTGTTACGGCATGAATAGCCTCAATTCGTATCCAGGGAGAAATTAAATTTTGTGATTTCTGGATGTTTTCTAGTTCTGAAATACCTTGTAACCAGGCCGTATTAAAATCAGTATTATTGATTATGAAAGTACGAGCTCTATCTTGTCCGTCACTAATTGAGAAAAACAAGGTTATTTTAGCCTGATTCAACCTCCCAAGAATAGGAAACTGTGTTCGCATTCTTGTCAGTTGGTCAGCTAAGCTCATTGATCATCCAAAAGTATCTTTATTTTCTTGTGAGGGACGTTATCACTTAAAACTACTCTATGACAAGTAGTATTGGGGACTGTAAATCAGCGTAAATATTACAAGTCAAAATATCACTACATTGCTATTGTCATTCTTCCAAATTACACGGCAAATTCTTGCCGCTATATTTTTGACACTTTTGCCGCCCTGATTCTAAATCAATGAATTAAATAACAATATAGTTATGGCATGTTTTCTGCTTGTATCTCGACAACAAGATTAAAGTTGGAATTAAAGACATGTCGATAAATTTTGATTCAGCCTTAGGGCTTCATCCTGATGCACTCCGTATCCGTTCACAACGGGCAGAAATGCTTTCATCGAATATAACGAATGCGGATACTCCAAACTATAAAGCACGTGATATTGATTTTAAAGATGCTCTGAAAATGGCATCAAGTGGACAACCTAACAATATCAAAACTACACATGCAAACCACTTTTCAACAAGTGGGGGTCAGTTCTCTTCTCTTGATGTGAAATATCGTACCGTCTTACAAGATTCACTTGACGGTAATACTGTTGATGAGCAGGTTGAACACACCCAATTTATGGAGAACTCAGTTAAGTATCAAGCTAGTTTAAGTTTTCTTGGAGCCAAGTTTAAGGATCTGCTTACAGCAGTAAGAGGAGATTAATCCACATGTCTTTATTTAATATTTTTGATATTGCAGGTAGTGGCATGAGCGCACAGTCATTGAGACTGAATACTACTGCCAGTAATTTAGCTAACGTGGATAGTGTGAGCAGCAGTATTGATGAGACCTATCGTGCTCGTCACCCTGTATTTGCAACAGTGTTGAATGATGCTTATTCCAAGCAGGGTATGCAAGTAGGTGGTGTGGAAGTACGAGGGCTGGTAGAAAGTACAGCTTCAATTCGTAAGGAATACATGCCTAGTCATCCGCTGGCTGATACTGAAGGATATGTGTATCACTCGAATGTAGACCCAATTATTGAGATGGCAAATATGATGTCAGCCTCTCGTTCTTATCAAAATAATGTTGAAATCGCCAATACATCAAAACAGCTACTACTGCGAACATTACAGTTAGGGCAATAGGAGAGAATCATGGCAATAAATGGTATCAGTGATAACCCCTTTGAATCATTGGGGCTAAATACAGCCAAAGAGATCCAACAGAAAACTGATGAAGGCAAATTGTTAATGGAGGATTATCTTTCATTAATGACTTCACAATTGAAGAATCAGGACCCGCTGGCTCCAATGGATAATGGTGATTTCCTTGGTCAGATCGCCCAGTTTGCCACAGTGAGTGGTATTGGTGATTTGAACACATCATTCAGTGACTTTTCCAAATCCATGCAATCTGATCAGGCTCTACAAGGATCAGCTTTGGTTGGACACTCAGTTCTCGTGCCTTCATCAATAGGTACGATGACGGCTGCAGATGGTTTGAGAGGTCAAATTAATGTCGTCGAACCCGTATCAGATTTAAAAGTACAAGTTTATTCTGAAGCAGGCTCATTAGTAAAAACGATAGAAATGGGATCAGCAGCTGGCTATACCAATTTTACTTGGAATGGCTTTGATGAAAATGAAACAGCATTACCACCAGGCGTATATCAGTTCAAAGCAACTGGGACGCTTGGTGGCGAGAATGTGGCATTTGCAACAGCAACTGTAGCCAAGGTAGAGAGTGTATTGGTTGGTTCGGGGAGCCAAGGCTTAGTCATGAATTTGGCTGGCATAGGTGCGGTACCATTTAGTGAAGCACAAGAAATTATCTAAGGAGAAATTGTAATGTCTTTTAATACAGCATTAACAGGTTTAAATGCAGCATCGGCTGATTTGAACGTAAAATCGAATAACATAGCAAATGTAAGTACAACAGGTTTTAAAGGATCACGAGCTGAGTTCGCTGATGTTTATGCCGTATCTTCTTTTGGTTCTAGCAGTACAGCTGTAGGTGACGGTGTGGTGCTTGCGAATGTTGCCCAGCAATTTGCACAGGGTAATCTGGAGTTTACAGATAATTCCTTAGATTTAGCTATCAGTGGCCAAGGCTTCTTTGCTTTAGCACCGACCCAGACAAGTGGTGAGGTTATCTATACTAGAGCAGGTGCCTTTGGGATAAATAAAGATGGTTTTGTAGTGAATAGTACAGGGCAGTTCTTACGAGTATTTCCTGTGAATCCGGATGGCACAGTGTCATCGACTGCCATGTCTAGCACAATACCTTTATCGCTACCAGCAACGGCTGGTGTGCCTCAATCGACAGCAAATGTTGCTCTTGCTACAAATTTACC
>QNEY01000080.1 GCA_003645385.1 Gammaproteobacteria bacterium
GTTACCGTCAAATCTAACGGTATCTCATAATCGTCACTTTCTTCTGCCACCAATTTTATGATTACCTCTTTATTACCTTCTAGTGATAATTGAGCACTATCCATCATAATCGGGAATGTCGAATCATCATCTTGTTTAATAGCTAAATTGACATTTTTAACATTAATTACACCTTTGGATTTCAACAACGGTTTGTTCTCTACAAATACGCCGGAAAGATCCACCTTAAGCATCTCTATTTCACCTGAGACTCGATCATCTTCTGTAATCAAACTCAACAGTTTGGAAATGGAAATATTGTTTGCTTGGCCCTGAACCTGATATGCCCATGGTTTCTTGTTTAAATCTATTTTTAAATCAAGCTGCGAATGTTTAATAAAGTTGCCACCTTGCTCTGAAACAATATGAACTTTTCCAGCTTGTATTTTTGTCTGATTCGTAATATTTCTAAGATGAACCTGTTGAATTCTAAACTCATCGACTGTCAACTTGATGTCTGTATCAAAGTCAGGCTTTTGAATCTCACCCTTGCTTTCAGATTGTGTGGTCGGCTGAAAGTAAGTCAGTATTTCATCATCCAAATAAGTGACGTTAATGTCTCCTGTCAGCTTCTGTGGTGCTGCTTGCTGTTGCCAGGATAAACTTCCTGTCCATTTCAATTCACCTATTTCTGAAGATATTTTTTTCAGTGAAATAAACTTGTTATCTGCCTCAATAAAGCCGTTCAAATAGTAAGGCACTGCTTTTGCTAACTGTGGAACAACAAAACGATCACCTAAACTCTTCAGGCTTTTCCCTTTCAAAGCTACTTTCAGCTTTGTTTTATGCTCAGAGCTTAAAGGCCAACCTAAATCACCGTTGAAATCAAGCTGGGCAATATCACTCAGACTGATTTGTCCCTCCACCGGTACTGCTGTTTCAGCTTCCAGTATATTTGGAATGGTGGTCACAGAAAGTTTGATTTTCAGATCTTTGTATTGATCATCAATAGTAAGCTTGAGATCACTGTTCAATTTGGCTTTTTCTGCAATGACAATCCCTAAAGTACCGGCTAGCTGATGCCTCCCTATAGAGGCATCGATCTGACTCAAAGCAATTCCATGATCATTGGCATTAATTGCAGCTTTTAGATAATAAGGTTCGGGCTCTGATAATTGTTCAATTTCCAGAAACTGACCCACTTTGGATAAATCATTACCTTTTAGAATAAGGTCCAACTTTGTTGCTTCACCACTTAATGGCCAAGCAAATGTACCATCCACATCTAATTCTGCAATATCATTCAGACTAACTTTTCCATCCAGTGGTATTGGTTTATCTGTTTGCAATGCCTTTGTGTCAGCATTTATATCCAGTTTGATACGTAAATCTTTGTACTGCTCGTTAATGCTTAACTTAATATCACTAGTCAATTTCGTTTGTTCAGCAATTATCAACGCCAGATCACCTGTTAGACTCATTTCTCCAACAACACTATCAATATTGTTTAAGGTGATCCCCTGCTCACTGGCATTAATTGCAGCTTTTAGATAATAGGACTCAGGATAGGATAATTGTTCAATTGCTAAAAACTGACCCATCTTGGATAAATCATTACCTTTTAAAACAATATCCAACTTTGTTGCTTCACTACGCAATGGCCAAGCAAATATGCCATCCACATCAAATTCAGCAATATCATTCAGGCTAACTTTTCCATCCAGTGGTATTGGTTTATCTGTTTGCAATGCCTGTTCATCAGTATCAATATCCAGTTTGATATGTAAGTCTTTGTACTGTTCATTGATGCTTAGCTTAAGATTACTGGTTAATTTAGCTTGTTTGCCCATCGTCAATGCCAAATCACCTGCCAGACTGATTTGTCCAACAACACTATCAATATCTTTCAAAGCAATGCCCTGTTCACTGGCGTTAATTTCGGCTTTTAAATAATAGGGGTCAGGATCTGAGAATTCGGGAATATTAAGCAACTGCCCTAGTTTTTGCAGATTATTTCCCTCAATGCCAAACCGTAAAGCAGTAGCTGCTGTTCGCAATGGCCATCCCAAATCACCGTCAAGATTTCCTCGTGCCTCACCACCTAAATCAAATGTTCCTGTTAATGGAAAGGCTTGATCAGCAGCAACTTCTTTACCACTGACAATTGATAGTTTTAGTGCCCGATCTTGAATAGTGCCATTTAAAATAGCCATCAAGCCTGCTTGCCTAGTTAGACTTGCATTGAAATCACTGATGTAGCCATTAATTATTGGCTTATTAACATCTGTATATTGGAAAGTAACATCTTGTAATGTGACCTGGCTTTCAAATAACGACACTGAAGAAGATTCTTTATCTTTAGTAGTTTCGCTAGTGAACTGCCAGTTTGCTTTATCTTCAGTATTTTTCTCAAGAAACACCCTGATTCCTTGTGCCTGAAATTGTGGTATGTCTGCATTATTAGAAAAAATTCTTTTCAGATCTATATCGAGATGGATTTTCTCCACCACCAGCATGTCTGGTCTATTCGACCATTCAGGATTTGCCAAATGAATATTTTCAAGGTCAATAATCAGCTTTGGGTAAACTGATAACTCTATATCGCCTTTAATTTCAAAAGGACGATCTAAATTTGAAGATACCAGATCGTTAATAATAGGTTTAACTAGCTCTGGCTTATTCACAACTATCGCGGATACAACCAATAAGGTAATAAATAATAATGCAATGGCTAAAGAAACCCGACGAAGCAACTTCATTAAAAAACACCTTACAATTCAATCTGTACACTCTAACAAAAAAGGACATTCCTGTTCCGATTATTGAATATTCAATCATGTATTCCAAGCGACAATGCTCATTAGAACTCTTCGAAATTAATTTGATTATTAAATATTGGAAGAGCATCATTTACAATTTCATTAAAAAGGAATTCACCTGTGAAAAGAATTTTATTGTTAACCCTATTTCTAGGATATTCATTATTATCCATGGCTGTCGATTATCAAGGCTTGGCTGACTCTGTAGATAAAGACAAAGCTGTTGAATCAGTTGATAAACAAAAAGCTATGGAAGCTTTATCAAAATAAACAATTCACCATATTTCATTATTTTAGTTAAGGAAGTTCTATCATGAAATTCAAGAAAATAATGTTCTCAGGGCTAGCAGTAACCACCCTGATGCTTTCAACAGCAGGATTTTCCCAAACAGAACAACCCAATATTCTGGTTATTTGGGGGGATGATATTGGTCAATCTAATATCAGTGCATATACTCGGGGGGTGATGGGCTATCAAACCCCCAATATTGATCGGATTGCTAATGAAGGCATGATGTTTACCGATTATTATGGCGAGCAGAGTTGTACCGCCGGTCGGTCGTCATTTATTTTAGGACAAAGTGTTTATCGAACCGGCTTGAGTAAAGTTGGACTACCGGGTGCAGCAGGCGGTATCAATGAAAAGGATCCAACCATTGCTGGATTACTCAAACAAGAAGGCTATGCAACCGGTCAGTTTGGTAAAAACCACTTGGGTGATCGTGATGACATGTTACCGACCAATCATGGCTTTGATGAATTTTTCGGTAATTTATACCACCTCAATGCTGAAGAAGAACCAGAAAATGAAGATTACCCAACAAATCCTGCATTTCATGAAAAATTTGGCCCCCGTGGTGTTATCCATTCCTATGCAGGTGGCAAGATTGAAGACACCGGACCATTAACCAAAAAACGCATGGAAACGGTTGATGATGAGACTGTTGCAGCAGCATTAGGCTTTATCGATGATAAAACGAAAGCAGGCCAACCGTGGTTTGTTTGGTGGAGTGGTACCCGAATGCATTTCCGTACCCATGTCAAAGAAGAGCTTCGTGGCATTTCTGGTCAGGATGAATACAGTGATGGCATGGTTGAACATGACCGTCATATTGGACAATTCTTAACTAAACTTGATGATTTAGGCATTGCCGACAATACAATTGTATTTTATTCAACCGATAATGGTCCACATATGAATACTTGGCCTGATGCGGGTATGACACCATTCCGTGGTGAAAAAAACACTAATTGGGAAGGCGGTTGGCGTGTACCAGCAATGGTTCGTTGGCCTGGACATATCGAAGCAGACTCAATTTCTAATGAAATTGTTCATCATATGGACTGGATGCCTACTTTCCTAGCAGCTGCAGGTAATACTGAAGTCAAAGAAAAGCTACTAACTGGCTATCAAGCCATAGGTCGAGACTATAAAGTACATCTTGATGGCTACAATATTCTACCCATGTTGACTGGAGAGACTAAAGAAAGTCCACGCCATGAAATTTTCTATTTCTCTGATGATGGTGATCTGACAGCTCTGCGCTATGATGATTGGAAGGCAATTTTTATGGAACAACGTATAGAAGCCACTTTCGAGACATGGGCTAACCCATTTACACCTTTACGTGTGCCATTGTTATTTAATCTACGTCGTGATCCTTATGAGCGAGCTCAAAAGACATCTAACACTTACTATGATTGGTTGCTGGATCGAGTTTATTTGTTGTTACCAGCTGCAGATTATGTGAGTAAATTCCTCACTACCTTCAAAGAGTATCCACCTCGTATGAAGGCAGCTAGCTTTACGCCGTCGGATGCTGTGGAGTCAATCCAAAATGTAGGCTCTAAGTAAGTAGGCTTTACAGATTGTAAAATCAAGCCAGCCTTAGATTCTCTTAGGCTGGCTTTTTAGTATTGTGATTTAGGAATTAATATATGAATACCCAATCTCACCATTTATGGCTATTTCTCCTGCTGGTTCTTACTAATTTATTTATTACAGCCTGCTCAAAGGTCGATCCATTACCTTCATGGAACGAGGGTGATAGCAAACAAAATATTATCGCTTTTGTTGAAGCAGTAACGGATAAATCTAGCCCTGATTTTGTACCAGCTGAAGAACGTATTGCAACCTTTGATAATGATGGTACATTATGGTCAGAACGCCCGATTTACTTTCAATTATTCTTTGCCATTGACCGTGTTAAACAATTAGCACCTCAACATCCTAAATGGAAAACCACCCAACCTTTCAAAGCTGTTCTTGATAATGATATGGATGCATTGGCTGCTTCGGGTGAGAAGGATTTGATACAACTAGTTATGGCCACACATGCTGGCACTACTACGGAAGCGTTTTCCCAAATTGTAAAAGACTGGTTAGCTACTGCTAAACACTCTCGTTTTGATCGTCCTTATAATGAATTGGTTTTTCAACCGATGTTGGAGTTGCTGACTTATTTGCGTGCTAATGAGTTCAAAAATTTCATTATTTCCGGTGGAGGCATTGAATTTATGCGTCCTTGGGTCGAGGGTGTTTATGGCATTCCTCCAGAGCAGGTTGTGGGTAGCAGCATCAAAACAAAGTTTGAAATGCGTGATGGCAGGCCTATTTTAGTTCGCCTACCAGAAATTAACTTTATTAATGATAAAGAGGGCAAACCAGTCGGTATCAATCAGTATATAGGTCGTCGCCCGATTGCAGCATTTGGTAACTCTGATGGTGATTTACAAATGCTGCAGTGGACTGCAGCAGGAGAAGGTAAGCGCCTGATGTTATTTGTCCATCACACGGATGACAAGCGTGAATATGCTTATGACCGTAAATCACACATCGGCAAATTAGATAAAGGATTGGATGAGGCAGAAAAGAATGGCTGGACAGTTGTAGATATGAAAGCAGATTGGAAAGTGATTTACCCTTCAAATTAAGGAATGAAAACTACTGTCCAGAATCAATGATGATTCTGGACAGTTCCCAAGTCACTATTATTCATCTGGAAGCTTAAAGATCCAATAGGCAACTGGAACAAGCAAGAACTCCATACATATGTAGAGCAGTAAAAGTGCTGAAGGTTGCCCATCCGCAAAAAAGCTAATAATTCTACCTGTCACTAAGCCACCAGCAAAAACTATTGTTGTTAACACCGCGGTATTTCTATATTTATCACTAAATGCTGCATACAACCAGAATAATCCCAGAGCGATATAAAGCCCCATTACTGCACGTAATATATGAGCAAGATTCAAATCTAACTCAGATACATCTAGAAATGTCAGAGCAAACCATTGCGGTGAAACCCCATATAATAGTGCAATAATCAACACTGTAAAAAAAGTAAAAATCAGAAAGTATTTTTTTATCTTCATATAATGATTATCCTATCCGTATTTTTATATGCACTTTTATATTAACCAATTCAAAATGAATAATCTGCCAAACTAAAAGACACTCCAACTCAACTTTATCTACAAGGTGTTTCTATAGCTAGTGTTATAACTTCCAATCCCGTAGATAAATGTTCTTGTTCACACTGAATAGCTTCACTAATTGTCAATTTCACCCGACTTGGGATAAATGGTGCCAGTCCGACATTGCCTTCACCAGCTACACCATCAATTCTTACTGGAAAGATCAACGTTTGTGCCCAGATCGAGAGACGCACAACACCGCCTTTTATTCTTCGGGGTGGATCGCTATCTAAATGAATCTTGCCATGTGGAAATAAGGCAAGAACTTCACCAGCCTGCAAAGCTCGTAAAGCCTGACGTAAAGCTTGTTCGGGCTTACCCGTTCGATCTACTGGGATACAACCTGCAGCTTTAAACAGCCAGTGTATTATCGGGCGCTCATATTCTTCTCGAGCAATCAGAAATCGTAATGGCCTACGACTGGCAGTAACTAATAATAAAGGGTCCAAACCTGAAACGTGATTGGCGACAACAATTGCTGATCCAGTTTTAGGTATGGGGATTTCTGTTTTGTCCATGTGATGAATATGCCAACATAACAGTCGAACCCAGCCATCAATCCAATTAACTGAATAACCACCCCAATCAGCTTGAGAGGCTCTATTTCCAATAATGATCATTGCTATTAGAAATAAAATGACTATCAATAACCACCACATAAACTAAACTGCTTTTAACGACTTTCGAAAGGCGATGAATCCCCTAAACCAACACGCACGACTTCTGGCATATCATCGATATATTCAATTACTGTCGTTGGTTCGTTGCCACCAAACCCACCATCAATCACTAAATCAAGCTGCTTACCTAGTTGTTCAAAGATCTCTTCTGGATCTGTCAGCGGCATATCTTCATCGGGCAGAATCAAAGTTGAACTCATCAAAGGTTCATCGAGCTCTTCTAACAGTGCTAACGTTATTTTGTTATCAGGTATTCGTAATCCAATTGTTTTACGCTTGGCATGTTGCA
>QNEY01000081.1 GCA_003645385.1 Gammaproteobacteria bacterium
GTCTAGTAGCTCACTAAATGTAGCTTTTGTTGTTAAAAAACTAACGCGCGTATTAGAACATAAAGCTAATAACATTGAAAAATTTATTTTAGATATATCTCTTTCTACTTCAGTTTATACCACCATTATTATTTAATAATGAGGTGGTGGTGGCTCATTGGGCTCACTGACTAATTGGGTGGTTTGCATCGTTTGAACTTGGACTTTCAAGGTTTCGAGTGTCAATTCTAAACGTGATATTTGTTGTTGCTGATCAGTGACAACCTGATTTAATTCTTCTAATAAACCATCCTGAAATGACAATTTCATTTGTAGATCAACAATTATATTATCCATTATTCACCACCTTCATCATAGGATAGTGCTGGGGAAAGCCAGCGTTCTGCAACATCCAAAGACCAACCTTTGCGCTCAGCATAATCTTCAACTTGGTCCCGATCGATTTTTCCAAGGCCAAAATAACGCGATTCTGGATGGGCATAATAAAAACCACTGACAGCAGCTGTTGGCAACATAGCATAACTTTCCGTAATGGTAATGCCCGCATTTTTTTCAGGTTCGAGCAAATCCCATAACAAACCTTTTTCAGTATGATCTGGACAAGCAGGATAGCCTGGTGCAGGCCGAATACCTTGATATTTTTCATCAATCAAGTCTTCATTATCTAAACTTTCATTTGCTGCATAAGCCCATGACTCTTTTCGTACTAACTCATGCATCCGTTCTGCAAAAGCTTCTGCCAAACGATCGGCCAAGGCTTTCAGCATAATACTGTGATAATCATCATGATCATCTTCAAAACGATCGATATACTCGTCAATACCAATACCGGCTGTCACTGCAAAGGCACCAATATAATCCTCCACACCACAATCTTTAGGAGCAACAAAGTCTGCCAGTGCTGCATTGGGTCTACCTGGTGGGCGCTCACCTTGTTGACGCAAACTGTGTAAGGTCATTCGAACTTCTTTACGACTATCATCGCTATACACTTCGATATCGTCATCATTAATGCTGTTAGCAGGAAATAATCCCATTACCGCTCGTGCTGTTAACCATTTTTCATCCACAATTTTGGTTAACATAGCTTTAGCATCACGGAATAAATGAGTGGCATGTTCTCCAACAACTTCATCTTCTAAAATACGTGGAAATTTACCTGCTAGCTCCCATGCTTGGAAGAATGGTGTCCAATCAATACGATCGACTAATTCTTCTAAGGGGTAATCATCAAATATCTGAACACCTAATTTTTTAGGTATTGTTGGCGAATATTCAGACCAATTAATCTTAGTTTTATTGGCACGAGCATCAGCAATTTTTAATTGGCGACGTGTACTCTTACGCCCTTTATGACGAGCACGTTTATTTTCATAGTCAGCTTTAACCTTACTGATAAAGTTATCACGCAAGTCTTTACTTAATAGACTTTGAGCTACACCTACAGCACGTGAAGCATCTTTCACATAGATACTACAGCCATGATAGTTTTGCTCAATTTTAACTGCGGTGTGGATCAATGATGTAGTTGCCCCACCAATCATTAAGGGAATATCAAAACCTAAACGTTCCATTTCTTTAGCAACATGTACCATTTCATCTAAAGAAGGTGTGATTAAACCTGACAAACCAATAATATCGACATTTTCTTTTCTAGCAGTTTCAAGAATATCGGCACACGATACCATCACGCCCATGTCGATAATTTCAAAGTTATTACACTGCAACACCACGCCCACGATGTTTTTACCGATGTCATGAACATCACCTTTTACAGTGGCCATTAAGATCCTGCCATTATTACTGGCCTGTTCACCATCTTCTTTTTCATCTTCAATAAACGGCATTAAATAAGCAACAGCTTTTTTCATAACGCGTGCCGACTTAACGACTTGAGGTAGGAACATTTTGCCTTCACCAAATAAGTCACCAACCACATTCATACCATCCATTAATGCACCTTCGATCACATGTATCGGTCGTGCGGCATTTTGGCGGCATAATTCAGTATCTTCGTCGATAAAGTCAGTAATACCCTTAACTAAGGCATGTTCCAATCGTTTTTCTACTGGCCAAGTTCTCCATTCGAGATCTTCTTTAACCTCAATTTTTTTACCATCGCCTCGGTATTTTTCAGCAATATCTAATAATCGTTCTGTCGCATCATCACGTTTGTTAAGAATGACATCCTCAACCCGCTCTCGCAATTCTTCAGGTAAGTCGTCGTATATAGCAAGTTGACCCGCATTAACGATCCCCATATCCATTCCAGCTTTAATGGCATAATACAAAAAGACAGCATGAATAGCCTCACGCAGAGGATTGTTACCACGAAATGAGAATGAAACATTGCTAACACCACCACTGATTAAGGCATGAGGCAATGCTTGTTTGATATCACGTACAGCTTCAATAAAATCAACGGCATAATTATTATGTTCATCAATCCCAGTTGCGACAGCAAAGATATTTGGATCAAAGATAATATCTTCTGGTGGGAAACCAACCACTTCTGTCAACAGTTCATACGATCGGGTACAAATCTCACGTTTACGCTCCCGCGTATCCGCCTGACCAACTTCATCAAAAGCCATTACAATAACGGCGGCACCATAGCGACGGACTAATTTGGCTTGTTCGATGAATTTATCTTCACCTTCTTTCATGCTGATCGAGTTAACGATGCCCTTACCTTGAATACATTTTAAACCTGCTTCGATCACTTCCCATTTGGAAGAAT
Organism: Gammaproteobacteria bacterium; assembly: GCA_003645385.1. Taxonomy (GTDB): domain Bacteria; phylum Pseudomonadota; class Gammaproteobacteria; order Nitrosococcales; family Methylophagaceae. The sequence goes on from QNEY01000081.1 coordinate 2,741, forward strand.
CGATCATGATTGGTACCCGACTGATATCAGGTTCAGCAGCAATCAAATTCAAAAAGGTCACCATCGCCTCTTTTGAATCCAACATACCTTCATCCATATTGATATCGATGATAGGTGCACCACTTTCTACCTGCTGACGAGCGACATCCAAGGCAGTGTCGTAATCACCTTCGTTAATCAAACGTGCAAAACGGGCAGAACCTGTCACATTGGTACGCTCACCGACATTCACATAAAGACTTTCAGGCGTGATAGTGAATGGCTCAAGACCACTTAAATTACAATGATGTTTGTTCTCAACTGGAAGTCGTGGAGCAGTCCCTTCTACCGCTTCAGCTATCGCTTTGATATGAGCAGGCGATGTGCCACAACAACCACCGACGATATTTAAAAATCCTGATGTTGCCCACTCATTCATTTGTGCAGCCATCACTTCTGGCGATTCATCATATTCACCAAACTCATTTGGCAAACCTGCATTAGCATGGGCACTAATATGGCAGGTGACTATTCCTGATAATGCTTCAATATATTGACGTAATTGCTCGGCACCTAAAGCACAGTTCAGACCGATGCTAATGGGTTGTACATGAGCTAGTGAATTCCAAAATGCTTCTGCTGTTTGACCAGATAAGGTGCGACCACTGGCATCAGTAATGGTGCCAGAAATCATGATCGGTAATTCAACATTATGCTGATCAAAATAACTTTGAATCGCAAACAAAGCTGCTTTGGCATTTAATGTGTCAAATACTGTTTCTACTAATAACAAATCAGCGCCACCATCGACTAGACCAGCTATGGCTTCTAGATAAGATTCGACCAGCTCATCATAACTAACATTACGAAAACCGGGATTATTTACATCGGGTGAAATACTTGCTGTACGGTTTGTTGGACCCAATACACCTGCTACAAATCGAGGTTTGTCAGGTTCATTAGCTGTAAATTCATCAGCAACGGTACGAGCCAGTTGAGCTGACACCTTATTCAGCTCATAGACCAGATCTTCCATCTCATAATCAGCCATCGCAATCGATGTGCCATTAAAGGTATTGGTCTCAACAATATCAGCACCCGCTTCAAAATAAGCACGGTGAATATCACTGATTATTTTAGGCTGAGTAATCGACAGCAAATCATTATTACCTTTGACATCACAACTGTGATTAGCAAACCGTTCACCACGATAATCTACTTCTTCAAGCTTATAGCTTTGAATCATCGTTCCCATAGCACCATCGAGAATAAGGATTCGTTGTTGTAGGATATGTTTCAGATCGTGGGTAGAGACTGTCAAAGCAATATTCCTAAAGGGAAACAGATAAAAATTGTAGCCGTAATAAACAAATAATTATATCAGATAGCAGTCCCCTCCTTTACATCGTGGTAATTTGCTTAAAAAGCCCTTCCATCACCAAGCCAGTTAGCCCATAATCAAAACATCAATGTCATTATTTAATTAAATAAATAAAGGAAATCTTCCAGGATGATTAAAAGGACAATCACAGGAAAGCGATTATTGGTACTCGATACAAATGTGTTAATGCATGATCCAACAGCATTATTTCGTTTTGATGAGCACGATATTTTCTTACCAATGGTGGTATTAGAAGAACTGGACCGTGGTAAGAAAGGCTTATCTGAAGTCTCACGAAATGTTCGCCAAGTTAGTCGTTTTCTTGATGAATTAATGCTGCAAGCAGGTGATACCGAGGCTATCGCAAATGGTATTCCCTTACCCAGTGTCAATACTAATGGTGATTTACCGAAAGCCAGTGGCCGATTATTTTTTCAAACCACACAAATAGCACAGGAATTACCGAAAGAGTTACCTGGCCAGCAAGCAGACAATGCTATTTTGGGTATTGCAATTAACTTACAACAAACAAAGCCCGACACTACTGTCACCCTAGTTTCAAAAGATATTAACTTACGTATTAAAGCCACTGTATTAGGTATCCACTCAGAAGATTATTACAACGATAAAGTCTTAGATGATGTTGATTTACTCTATCGTGGTTCTACGGAGCTTGCCGCAGACTTCTGGGACGATCTTAACCGTTTAGAATCTTGGACAGAGGAAGGCCGTACCTTCTACGAAATTGAGGGCGATATCGTAGAAGACTGGTATCCCAACCAACTCATCTTCTCACCCGGTGAAACTAACTCTATTGAAGCCGTTGTTAGATCGACTACCGACTCAACTGCTAACATCGAGCTTCTCCATGACTATCGAAAAGAAAGTCATGCAATTTGGGGAATAACTGCCCGTAATCGTGAACAAAACTTCGCCCTAAATTTATTAATGGATCCAGAAGTAGATTTTGTCAGTCTTCTTGGACAAGCGGGTACTGGCAAAACATTATTAACTTTGGCCGCAGCACTTACTCAAACTGTTGAACATAAACGCTATACCGAAATCATTATGACTCGTGTTACCGTACCTGTCGGTGAAGATATCGGCTTCTTGCCCGGCACTGAAGAGGAAAAAATGACACCCTGGATGGGGGCTTTGATGGATAACCTTGAGGTTCTCAATCAAACTGAAGGTGGTGAATGGGGAAGACAAGCCACCAATGACGTATTACAAAGATGGATTAAAATCCGTTCACTGAATTTTATGCGAGGACGCACTTTCCTCAACCGCTTTATTATCATTGACGAAGCCCAGAATCTAACGTCAAAACAAATGAAAACACTGGTAACTCGTGCCGGTCCTGGCACCAAAATTGTGTGTTTAGGTAACATTGCCCAAATTGATACGCCCTATTTAAGTGAAACAACTTCTGGCCTTACCTATGTTGTCGATCGTTTTAAAGAATGGGAACACAGTGGTCATATCACACTATTACGAGGAGAACGTTCACGTTTGGCTGACTTTGCCTCAGAACACTTATAAATCTGGCATAATAGTGAAAGAAATAAATCTGTTAGGAAATTCTTATGGAAAATATGCCAGAATTTAATAGTGATCGACGTGAATATTTCCGTATAAATGATACTATTTACATAGACTATAAACACATTGATTATGGCGAGGCGGAACGCTTGGGTGCTATCATCCAAAACCCGTTACACAGTGATGACAGTCAAGGAAAATTACAGCTTAATACTATACAGACATCCTTTACCCATCTAACAGATCTAATCAATCAAAATGATCGTGAAATTGCTCGCGCTCTACGTTTATTAGATGAAAAAATTAATATTCACGTACAGTTATTAAAACGACAAAATAATAAATCAAAAGATAGTAATCCCGCGATTGATGTCAACTTAAGTGGTGGAGGTATTGCGTTCTTTACTGCTGATAAACTTGATGCCAAGAGTATTCTCGAAGTTCATATCGAGCTAATACCTTCTGGTACAACAATTCATGCCATCACCAATGTGATTTCTTGTAATAATATTCATGATGCCCCAAAAGAAGCACCCTACTTCCTTAGACTAGTGTTCAGTCATATGAGTGAATGTGACCGTAACTTGCTGGTCAAACACACCTTATCTCGCCAGGCAGAAGAACTACGCTCAGCCCAAGATGAGGAATAATTGCTGATTAGTGGAATTAATACTTATGCCTTACAAGGGCATAATACATAACAGGGATCACTAACAACGTTAAAACTGTTGACACCAAGATCCCAAATAACAAAGCCACTGCCAAACCGTTAAAAATAGGATCATCAAGTATAAACAAGGCGCCAAGCATTGCAGCAACTGCTGTCAAAACAATTGGTTTTGCCCGAACTGCCGCAGCACGTATTACCGCATCTTCAAGCTTCATTCCGTCGGCAAGAGCCTGATTAATAAAGTCCACTAATAGAATGGAGTTACGAACTATTATTCCTGCCATCGCAATCATTCCAATCATCGACGTCGCTGTGAATTGTGCTCCTAATAATGCATGGCCGGGCATAACCCCGATAATCGTTAACGGTATTGGTGCCATAATAACTAACGGCACTAAATAAGATCTAAATTGAGCAACAACTAATAAATAAATCAGTATGATTCCCACCGCATAAGCCAGCCCCATATCACGGAAGGTTTCATAGGTCACCTGCCATTCACCATCCCATTTAATGCTGTCATTAACAGGCAAAATAGGTGCATTAATAAAGAACTGTTCTACATTCATGTCTTGTAGACTGCTGAAAATATCAAACATGCCATAAAGAGGGCTATCCAATTCGCCAGCCATATCTGCAGTTACAAAGCTTACCGGTAACAAATCCTTATGGAAAATAGTTTGTTCACGCTCAGTCTGAACCACTTCAACCACATCACCAATCGCAATTAATTCACCATTTTGATTTCTAAGGCGAAGCTGTAGAATTGCTGATAAATCACGCTGCTCTTTAACTGGAAATTCTAATCTTAATGGCACAGCATACTTCACTGCTGAATCATGTAAATAACCAACATCCTCACCAGCCAAGGCCATACGA
>QNEY01000082.1 GCA_003645385.1 Gammaproteobacteria bacterium
ATAATGTATTATCAAAGAGTGATTTTTCGGTAATGTGAATCTACTCAAGGCTAACATTTCGTTCTTTATTTAGTATAAATCAGGTTAATACAATGCAATCATTAGTGCGTTTTATCGGTATTTTAGTGACCACTATAGTTTTCCTAAGTGGTTGTGCCAACTTAGGAAAACCCTCAGGAGTAGGGACAGAAATGGCGCAAATCCCAATAACAGAAAATCCAAGTGGTAACACTTATCCTGGTAAGTTTATTTGGCATGATCTGGTAACACCCGATCCCCAATTAGCAGGGAAGTTCTACGAGGAGTTGTTTGGATGGCAGATTGATTATCAGGGACAATACGCACTAGTACGAAATGGTGACAAACTCATTGCAGGAATCTTAAAGGTTGAACCATCAGGTGATCGCGATGGAAAAGGGGTCTGGCTACCATCAGTATCTGTGACAGATGTAGATGCAGCAGTGAGTCTGGTAAAGGACAATGGAGGCACTATATTGAAAGGCCCTGTTGATATGGAGCAACGTGGTCGAGCTGTTCTTATCAGTGATCCCCAGCGGGCGGATATAGTCTTACTTAACGCCAAGGATGGGGACCCATCTGATGTCGAGGCTGAAATAGGTGATTGGCTGTGGGATGAGATTTGGACTGATGATCCTGATAATATCGAGGCATTTTATGCCTCCGTATTAGGATACGATCAAATGGTTTCCAAGGGTGACTACGATATCTTTATGCACCAAGGAAAATGGCGGGCAGGCCTTCGTCATATGCCTGATAATAGTATACATATGCTCTGGGTGCCTGTTGTTCGAGTTGCTGATCCCGAAGTAACGACACAACGTGTGAAAGAATTAGGAGGTGTCGTATGGGTGACGCCTGATAAAGCACCAAACCGTGGAAACACTGCATTAATTGCCGATCCAACGGGTACATTATTTTTGATTCAACGTTGGCCACCACGATCATCGAAAGGGGAGCAATAATCATGAAAAAACTTATCAGACTATTTGCTATCCTTCTTATCTCTACTGGCACTCTGTTTCTGACAGCTTGTGGTGCTAGCTCCGGCTCCGTTAACTACAGTGTTGGTGTTGGGGTATATAGTGGTTATGGATACCCATACTATGGCTATGGAGGGTGTTGTTATGGTGATATTGATATTGACCGTCCAGATCGCCCTGACAGACCGGATCGTCCTGACAGACCAGATAGGCCTGACAAACCAAGCACTAAGCCTACGCCGCGTCCATCAGCAAGCATGGGGCAACCTTCCAGATCACAAATGAGTCGTCCTGCCAGAATGCCAAGAGGGGGCGGAGGACGGAGACGCTAACTATTCTTACTCCCAACAAAAAAGGCTTAACCCTTCTATGAGTTAAGCCTTTTTTATTTATAGATACCCAAGGTCAAGATCAATACGATCAGACCATAAAGATATGACTACTCTGCTTTTTCAACGGTCAGCGCAATAGCCTCACTGTAGGTAATCACAACCAGATCACCAACTGCTGCTTTTTTAAGGTTCTCAGGATCGCGAGCCGTAAATTCTTGAATATTACCTTGAGGCCCTTGCAGCTTGAAAGTATTCGTATCAAGGTTAATCTCATGAACTATCGCAGTAACCACGGTTGTGTTCATTGCAGCCACACCGGGCATTTCACCTTTTTCGGTACGAGCAGCAACTGTAGCTTCAGCAATATCAGCCTGAGCATTTTCAACGGTGATAACTCTAATATCTAAACTTTCTTCATATTGAGCAACAACGACATCACCTACTTGAACTTGATCCAAGTTACGGGCATTTTCACTAGCGACAAAGCTCACAACAGTATCATCCTGTCTACGCAAAGAAACTTCACGTGTTTCGTGATTAATCGCTTCTACTATCGCATTGACGGTGACAGTCTGACTAGTAGAGATCCTCGGTTTATCAGTAGCTGAGTTTACAGGGGTTGCTTGCTTTTCCACTACCGGAGTTACTTGCTCTTCCTCTGTAGTGGTTTCCGTATTTTCTCCACAAGCAGTTAATGCAAATGAAGCTATAACTATTGAGCTTAATAATTTTTTCATTGTTTATCCTTTTGTTTTGTATGTTCTTGACAGTTTTTTGGTTACGATCTGGTTTAGAATCCCGGCACATTATACCTGAAGAATGTACTCATTCAGAGCTAGTATACTCTCGTTGTTTATTGCCTTTATATCCAGTCAGAAACCCTGTTAATTTATAATTCATTCAGGGCTGCTTACTTCATTTTTAGCTGGCTATTGATTTAACCTCATTTTCATCTGCTGTTCCCGAGAATTTCTCTGCCATAGTTTGGAATACCAAATACAAGGTAGGGGTTAAGAACAGACCAACGATGGTGCCTACTAACATACCTCCAAATACTGCAGTACCTAGTGAAACCCTACTTGCAGCTCCTGCTCCAGATGCTATTACCAATGGAATAACACCTAGAATAAATGAAAATGCTGTCATTAAAATTGCTCTGAAACGGAGATGGGAAGCCTTAGCTGCAGCTTCAAAAATACTGAGGCCACTTTCTCGTTGTTGTTTGGCAAACTCGACAATCATAATTGAGCTTTTTGCCACCAGTGCTATCAATAACACCAGTCCAATTTGGGTATAGACATTATTATCTAATCCTCGATATGCAGAAAAAACACCCGCACCTAATATTGCCATGGGCACGGCTAATAGTACTGAAAATGGAATTGTCCAACTTTCATATTGTGCTACCAAAAACAAATAGACAAAGATAAAGGCGAGTCCAAAGATAATCGGCGCCATATTGCCTGCAGCTATTTGTTGATAAGTAACACCTGACCATTGGTAGCCCATCGATACCGGCAGCAGCTCTTCTGCAAGTCGCTGCATTTCCAATATAGCGACTCCGGTTGAGACACCTGGCCCCGGCTCTCCTGTAATAGTGGATGTAGGGAATAGGTTAAATCGATTAATAAATAAAGGCCCTACTTGTTGTTCTAATGTTGCTAGAGAACCTAGTGGAACCATATCACCACCAGCACTACGCACTTCAAGGTTAAGAATATCTTCGGGACGGTTTCGGAATTGTTCATCTGCCTGAGCTGTTACCCTCCATGTCTTTGAAAATAAATTAAAATCATTTACATAAGCAGAACCAAGAGATGTCCCAAGTGTATTGAATAGACTATTCATAGGTACGTTATAAACTTGTGCTTTGGTTCGATCGATATCCAGATACAACTGTGGTACTGTTGCACGAAGTCCTTGACTCATACGACTCAATTTAGGGCTTTCATTGCCTGCAGCGACTAAATCATTAGCAAAAGCTTGTAACTGATTAATTCCTAATCCACCACGGTCTTGTAATTCAAACGAGAAACCAGCAGCAGATCCCAATCCCATTATAGGAGGAGGTAGGAAGCTAAAAACAATCCCTTCTTCAATTGAGGCCATTTTTCTCTGCAACGTAGCTACAATAGCTTTGATATTAAGTGCTGGATCTTGCCTTTCACTCCAATTCTTTAAAGAAACAATACCCAAACCTGTGTTGGTAGAAGCAACACCATCCAGTAATGAATAACCGCCGATCAAAACAAATTTATCAACACCTTCAGTTTCTTCTATCATCTTGTTTACTTTGTCCAACACAACCTTGGTTCGATCTAGGCTGGCACCATCGGGTAGCTGAGCATTAACAAAGAAATAACCTTGGTCTTCATCAGGTAAAAACCCACCAGGCAAACTAATAATACTGTAATAGGTTGCCACTAATAAACCACTGAAAACAATCATTACCAGCCAACTTTTTCGTAGCATTCCTTTTACCAGTACCATGTAACCCTTGGTACCAACATCAAAGGTCTTATCAAAAGCACGAAAAGCAATCCATTTCTTTTTCCCTGTTGAAGGTTTTAGTAATAGACGGCATAGTGCTGGACTAAGTGTTAACGCATTAATTGATGAGAAGATGGTGGCAATTGAAATGGTCAAAGCAAACTGTTGATACAGCATACCGGTTAAACCGGGCATCATAAGTGTTGGCACAAATACGGCCAACAGTACAGCAGTTGTTGCTACAACAGGTCCGGTAATTTCTATCATGGCTTCACGGATAGCCGTTCTTGAATCCCAGCCCTTTTCATCCATTAAGCGCACCGTATTTTCAACTACGATAATGGCATCATCAACCACAATACCAATCACTAACACCAATCCAAACAGGGTAAGATTGTTGATTGACATACCTAACATCAACATCACAGAAAAAGTACCTATGAGAGACACAGGAATTGTTATTGCTGGAATAATGGTAGTTCGCCAATCTTGCAAGAAAATGAAAACAACAAAAATAACCAGAATAATGGCAATGATCAGTGTCTCTATTACCTCATCAATCGAAGCGCTAATATATTCGGTAGTATCAAGAACTACTTCATATTCTAAATCATCAGGGAAATTTGCTGCTACCTCATCCATCAATGCCCTAGTTGCATCCATAACGGCTAATGCATTTGAACCTGGGGTTTGGTATAGCCCTAGCGTGATCGCTGGTGCACCTCTACTTTCTGCATACCAATGATAAGCCTCAGCCCCTAACTCAACTCGAGCAACGTCTTTCAGATAGAGAACATCACCTTTATCACCCGTTTTAATAATAATATTTTCAAACTGCTCAACGGATGATAGTCGTCCTTGAACTAAGACATTGTATTGAAAGTTAAGGCCGCCAGAGTTGGGTGGAGCACCGATACTACCACCTGCAACCTGAACATTTTGTTGTTTTATAGCAGCAATAACATCATCAGGTATTAAATTCCTGGCTTTCAATTGTTCTGGATTTAACCAAATCCGCATAGCAAAGTCTTTAGCACCAAAAACGGTGACTTTACCCACACCATTAACTCTTATCATCTCATCATAGAGACGAGTGGAAATATAATTGCTGATAAAAAGCTCATCATACGTTCCATCTGGTGAAAACAATGAAATGGCCCCGACTAATGCTGTTGATTGCTTTTCAACCTTCACACCTTGTCGTTTTACTTCTTCGGGTAATTTAGGTTCCGCAATACCAACACGATTCTGTGTTAATACTGTTGCCATATCGATATTGGTCCCAATATCAAAGGTAACGGTCAGTGCCAAGGAACCATCCGAACTACTTTTTGAAGACATATAAATCATGTCTTCAACACCGTTCACTTCTGATTCTATTGGAATCGCCACCGACTGCTCCATAGTGGTCGCATCGGCACCAGGGAAATTTGCTGTGACGGATACCGTTGGTGGAGTAATGTCAGGCATACTTTCAACAGGGAGCATTGGCAATGAAATTACCCCAATCAAGGTAATTAAAATAGCAATAACAATTGCAAACTTTGGCCGATCAATAAAGAAATGGCTAAACATTAAACTTAGCCTTCTTCTTTTTGTGGCTGAACTGGCAAACCAGGTCGTGCTCGTAAGATGCCGTTAACAATATAGGTTTCACCTGTCTCTATGCCTGAGATGATATGAACATAACCTTCTGCCTGAGGCAGGCCTAACGTAACATAACGTAGTTCAACAACATCATTATCACCTACGATAAGTACATATTTGCCACCCAGATCAGATCCAATCGCAGCTTCTTTAACCAATACAGCATCTTCAATATCCGCACCCGGGACTTTAATACGGACAAATAAACCAGGGAAAAACTTCAAATCTTCATTAGCTAATCGTAGGCGAACTTCAACTGTACCAGTATTTCCATCAACTTCATTATCAATATAATCAATAAGTCCTTCATGTGGAAAATCACTTTCATTACCACGTTCGACAAAAGCACTGATTTTTCTTTTATCAATATCCTCTGCCACATCATCAGTTTTCGATGGTCTATCTAGAAACTTAAGAATACTTGATTCTGACACATTGAAATACACATACATCGGTTGCATTGCATTTACACGTGTTAACAATGTTGTGCCATCTTGACCAACTAGATTACCGGCATCTACCATTTCCCTACTCACCACTCCACTTATCGGTGACACAACATTGGTATAACTCAAGTTAAGGCCAGAATCTGCTAATGCTGCTTGTGCTGATTTAACGCTGGCAATAGCAACATCTTTATGTGCTTTTGCCTTATCAACCTCAAGTTCACTCACTGCACGGTTATGACTTGCCTGCTCCATCCTCATAACTTCTGTTTTTGCCAACGCCAGTTCAGCTTTAGCTGACTCCAATAAGGCCTGATCATTATCATGCTGAGCTTGATATTTTTCTTTTTCTATCCGAAATAATAAGTCGCCTTTTTTTACTTCTGAACTCGCTATGAAGTCAATACTTTCAAGTCGTCCAGCCACTCTTGCTACAACGTCTGCTGATTTAAAGGCTCTAGTCGTCCCCGTATAAATAGAGTATTTCTTAATCGTTTTTATAACAGGCTGAGTAACTCTAACCTTTGGTGCTTCACGTACCGCTGCCTGCTCCTGCTCTTTGTCGATACACGCAGTCAACAATGGCAGTATTAATAATGTCAAAACAATCATGGACACCCTAACAAACTGACTCTGTTGTAAGCTAATCTTGAATTGATATGCTGATAGTGAAAACATTAATTTTCCTTTTTATTCTCAGTGGCTACAGCTTGAGCATGATTAATGAGAACAGGGTCATCTAGTGACCACCCACCACCAAATGCCCGATTAAGATTGATAAAATTAACAACGGCCTGACCTTGCGACTCAACCAGTCGATCTTGTTGATTAAAGAGTGAACGCTGTGAATCCAACAAACTTTGAAAATCAGTCAAACCAGCTAAATAGCTTGTCGAAACAAGCTCTACAGACTCTTGGCTGGCATCAACAGCTTCTGATAATTTTTCTGCCCGTAAACGCTCTTGATTAAGTGAAACCATCGTTGTCTCGACTTCTGCCAAAGCATCTAATACTGTTTTTTCATAACGGATAATGGCCTGCTTTGTGCGTGACTCTTCAACATCAATCAACCCTTCTATTTTGCCACCAGAAAATAGATTCCAACGAACACCCGGCACAAAAGACCAGCCCACACTACTACTTTCAGCCAAATCACCAAACTCAGAGGCACCTAAAGTCAACACACCTGTTAATGAGAATTCAGGATATAAAGCAGCTGTTGCCACCCCTATACGTG
>QNEY01000083.1 GCA_003645385.1 Gammaproteobacteria bacterium
TCGATATTAAAAAAGTGCTGGATTATGAAATCAGCTTATATGACACTCAAAAAGCTGCCATTATCGGTTTTAATGATGACTTTATCAGTAGTGCTCGATTAGATAATTTATTGAGTTGTTACGTAGGTTTGGATGCGCTGACAAATAGTGATTCTTCACAAGCCAGTTTACTGGTATGTAGCGATCATGAAGAAGTAGGAAGTGTTTCAAGTTCTGGTGCGCAAGGTTCATTTCTAGAATCTATTTTGCTACGTTTAACTACAAACAATGAGCAATATCATCGAATGTTGCAGCGCTCCATGCTGATCTCAGCAGATAATGCACATGCAATTCATCCTAATTATTCAGACAAGCATGATGCTGAACATGGTCCAAAATTGAACCATGGCCCAGTTATTAAAACAAATGCTAATCAACGTTACGCAACCAATAGTGAAACCAGTGCTTATTTCAGACACATGTGTGAACAGCTTGATATCTCTGTACAAGACTACGTAGTAAGAACAGATATGGGCTGTGGCAGCACTATTGGTCCACTGACTGCCAGTAAATTAGGTATAAAAACAATAGATATTGGTGTGCCTACTTTTGCAATGCATTCAATTCGTGAACTTGCCGGTAGTCAAGATGCCTATATGCTGAACAAAATAGTAACTAAATTTTTTAATCAATCTTAAGGAAAATAAAATGGCTGAAACAGTAGATGAATTAACGGTCGAATATATGGAAGGCGATGAAATGACGGTCAAGGAATTAGATAAAGTTGTGTTAACAAAAGGTGCTTGGGCGACTTTAATGTTCCGTTATCAAGATCTAGACCGTAAAACAGGTGAATTTGGTGCAGATAAATACACCATTCGTCGTTATCAAAAACGTAATGGTGAATACAGTCAACGCTCAAAATTTAATATTTCAAGCAAAGATCAAGCACAAAAAATTATTGATGCGTTAGAGAATTGGACTAAATAAAAACCTTTCATGAATAAAAGTTTAATTACCAATCTCGTTGCAGCAGGACTTGTTGCAACAGGCTTAGCCATAGAAGCTCCTTTTCGTGAGCCTGTTTTGTCGACAGGCTTATTTGCATTAGCCGGTGGTGTGACCAACTGGCTGGCAATACATATGTTATTTGAAAAGGTGCCTGGCTTATATGGCTCTGGCGTTATCAGTGCTCGTTTTGAAGACTTTAAAATTGGTATTAATAGTCTGGTGATGGAGCAGTTTTTCAGTAAAGAAAATCTCGATCGCTTTGTTGCTGAGATGGTAACCGAAGATGCCAATCATCATTTAGACTTCCATGAAGTCATAGAACAAACTGATTTAAACCCTACATTTGATAGTTTAGTTGCGGTAATTATGGAGTCATCATTTGGCAGTATGTTGGGTATGTTCGGTGGTGAAGGTGCATTAGCACCACTGAAAGAGCCTTTCATCAACAAAATGAAAGTATCATTAAATGAAATGGCCCATAGTGATTCATTTCAAAATAGTGTCCGTGATAAGCTGAGTAGTGCTCCGGTTAGTAGTGAACTTCATCAACAAATAGAGCACGTAGTGCAGTCGAGATTAGATGAGCTTACACCTCAGATGGTTAAAGATATTATCCAAGCAATGATTCGACAGCATTTAGGTTGGTTGGTTGTGTGGGGCGGGGTGTTTGGTGGTCTAATTGGTCTGGTTGCAAGTCAATTACCGATTTAATTATTAGTGAAAGCTGTCGTGCAAGAAGAAGTTACAGGATGTGGCATTGCTGCCTGTGCAGCTATTGCTGATATTTCTTATGTTAAGGCAAAAAATATTGCTAACAATCTCGGTATTTATACAGATGACCCTTCATTGTGGTCAAATTCAACCTCTATCCTTAAGCTGTTAACTCAATTAGGTTCTCAGGTAGGTAAACACGAAATCCAATTTTCAGATTGGGGTTCGTTGCCTGATTGTGCATTATTAGCTATTAAATGGCATCTGAAAGATGGTAAACCTTTTTGGCATTGGGTTGTTTTTGTACGTGATGGTACTAAGTCTTATATCCTCGATTCAAATAAATCTCTTAAAACGAATGTAAGAACAGATTTTGGCCGTATCAAGCCGAAGTGGTATATTGAAGTAGGATCTTCAATATAGATCTTAGTTTAGATTTGTTTTGTAGTCCATTGATTTAATATGGATAAATAGTTATTTATCATGTATGATTATTCCAACACATGGTAAATAAGGTAGATAAAGCGATGGCTACTATAAATCAGCGTCGACACGAACGTATAAAGCACCGTGCAAGTATCAGAGTCTCAACTAACCCAGAGCAAGTGCATGTTCTGGATATGCGTGATTTCTCTGAAAGTGGTATGTATCTGGCGTGTGATGAGAACAATGTGGTCACTGTAGGTGATGAAGTTGAAGTACAAACTTTAGAACTCGAAGATGCACCAATACTAAAATCTAAAGTAATGCGTGTTGATAAAGACGGTTTTGCCGTTGAATTTATAATGTAAACTGGATTAGTCAGTATTCCAAAAATTGTTGCTGGATTTGCTCTTTTTCTGATGCTGGCAAGCTAATCGTCACTACCACCCGATCAGTAAATTGTTGATCGATTATCTGACCATTGCACTTATTCAACTGATATTCCAAGAGTTGTAATTGTGAATAATCAATCGTTAATGTGAGCTTTGATATTTCAATCCAGAGTCTCAGTTCTGCTTGCTCAATAGCTAATTTAGCAGCGGTACCATAAGCTCTTGCTAAGCCACCAGTCCCTAATTTAACCCCACCAAAATAACGAATAACACCCACCACAACATTAATAATCGATCCACCTTCTAATGGTGCCAGAATAGGTCTGCCGGCTGTGCCGGAAGGTTCACCTGCATCATTGCAACGTTCATTAATAACCCCATCTTCTTGTCTAATTCGCCATGCAAAAGCCAGATGATTTGCATTGGCATGTTGGCTTGCTAATTTACCTAGTTGCTGCAAAGCTTCACGTTCATTAACACAAGGCATAATCACACCAATAAATTGAGATTTTTTTATCTCATATTGTGCCGATGAAGATTGATTAATAGTGTATTGTGTTGATTGCTTATTCATAATGATGACAATTATTATAGCCTATGAACCATGAGCTATAACTTGATTTCATTTGTGTTTTTTAAATTTTATAAAGGCTTCCATCTATGAAAACAACTAAGCTGTCATTTATTGTTTTACTGTTAGTTACTCTCTTTTTATCGTCGTGTTCTTCGTCTGACAATGCAAATGTCACTCAAATCTCACCTAAAGAATCAGCAGGTTTAATAGCAAATGATTTTGCGGTTATTATTGATGTTAGATCTGTTGCTGAATGGAATAACAAACATATTCCAGGTGCAACATTAATACCACTCAGTGATTTGAAAAGTCGTATGGGTGAATTAGAACAATACAAAGATAAACAACTCATAATGCAATGTGCTGTAGGTGGGCGTTCAAGTAAAGCTGTTGAGGTTTTACAAGAAGCAGGTTTTAGCAATGTATCCAATATGAATGGTGGCCTTGTAGCTTGGGAAAAAGAAGGCTTACCACTGGAATAACAGCAGGTCAGGTAGATTGATTCATGGGAGTTAAGCGCCTTCAAACGCATGACTATGTTAATTTACTTCTGTTCTGTCTTTAACATTGGCCTTTAACCACCACAAAGGCTCCTTGTCCGTAACCTGGCATGATGGGTTCAATAACATTACTTTCCTCCGGCAAACAAAAAAGTGTTTGAACCCATGAGAGATCATCAAAACCAGTTTCTTGAAGTAGTGTTTTAATATCTTCACTAGAGAAAAACTTAGCTTCTTGGTAAAAAAGGCTGTCAGCCTGATGTTTTAGATAATGCTGTCCAAGTCTAGTGTCACGATCAATAAAGCCTATTGTTAACGTTCCTTGTGGTTTCAAAATACGTTTTGCTTCACATAGCATTGCTCTAGCATCATTAACGAAACAGATAGTAGTTACACTCAGAGCATAATCAAAACTATCATCGATGAACGGTAATGCCTCGCCAGTTCCCAAAATCGGAGTTACCTCTCTTTTTTTAGCATAAGCAAGCATTTCAGCTACAGGATCCAGACCAAATTGAATACCAAGAGGTGCAGCAAAGCGTCCTGTACCAACACCAATAGACAATCCGACTCCTTGATAAGGGAGTAGTGCTCGTACGGCAAGAAGTTCTGATTGATAGGCAAGTTTATGTCGTAAAAACCAAGCGTCATACTGTTCATGTTCTGATTCAAAGACTGTGGTATGAATCATTTAAATACCTTCAATTAATATAATGGTTGTACTATCAGATTTTTTCATAAACTCACGCTATAACATACAATCCAATAAAACCAAGTGTAAGTCCAAAAAACATATTCACTAACTTGAGCATGATGAAGGCTCGACCTGATACAGCAAGTAAAGGTAAAGTTCCATGACCATCTTGGACGATTGAATTAGCGAGTAAAATAGAAAATGGGATTGAACCTTGAGCAAATAAGGTTACAAAAATAAGGTGTGGGCCTGATTCGGGAATAAGTCCAACCAAAACAGCAATAAGCAATACGATGAAGAGATTATCCTGAATCAAAGCTTCAACATCCAGATAACTATCCAAATAGTGAAAGGCTAATAACACGCCAAATGTCCACAAAAATATTCGTGGCAGATGTTGTTTGATTATATGCATCCATAAATGTTGTTTGAGAAAGTGGTCCGGTACGGTCGAGACAACAAATAAGGCAAATCCAGCACCAATACCAAAGGTTATCTTTTTCCAGTCCCAACCACCAGGAGCCAAGACTCCTGTTACGAGTAATAGGAGGAACCCACCCAGTAGTAGAATAAGAAGCGCCCTATAGATGGTCATATGTTTGAGCTGAGGTAGAATACTTTCAAGTGCAAAACAGCGACAGTTTTCTTGTTGATGTAATTTCAGATCATGATTTTCTCGCTCAAGAAAGCGACTCTGATTAACGAAAATTTTGTCGGTAATCCAGCCTGCAAATATGGCAATTATCAACATGATAGCTGTGATCCACAGGGCCTGTATTGGAAACATGGCGAACATAACAAAGGCTTCATCACCACTGGTTGCAATCATTGCTGCTACCAATGCACCGAAACTTACTGTTCGATGAGAATAGAGGGACACAACTGTGAAAGCCCCTAAGCACCCTGGTGTAGCTCCCAGAAAAGCTCCGAGGATGTACTGGCCAAAACGGCTTTTCTTTATTCCGTGTTGCCAAATACCTTGAGTCTGTACATTGATATATTCGATTAGTAGCATCATGATCAATACAAAGCTGGTGATCATTAATGCGTGTTTTAAAACAACAATGAACATCAATTTATTCCTTTAACTGTTGCTTAAGTACTATGTCAGTTTCTTTTATGCCAAGGTCGCGAGCAATCACATTGCATTTAGCTTGTAATAGAAAGAATATTGGCGCTGGTCGTTCACTTAAGCTTTCATAATTAGCCTGTCCTTTAGCAATGATCAACTCGGCCTGTTGAAAACGTTGCAAGAAAGATTCTGAACATTGTTCGAACAATGTTCCAGGCGCTTGTGAACCATTGTCAATGATCTCTGCCACTTGGTCTATGCCAGCTGCGACAGCATCTTCATGCGTAGCATCGTTGATAATTGATCCTGCTTTTACCACATAGGTAACAGGTTTATTGAATTGCTCGATTAGAATCCGGTCAAACACTGTCTCACCAGCATTATCTGCCAGATAAAGGATCGAACTGCATTCTTCTAATTGTTTACGTAATGCAGGCAAATCACTAATGGCAAATGACTGTGTTAGCACACGATTTAGATTAGCTTTGATGTCGTAACTATCATTGACACCAAGATCGATGATATTGCCTGCAATCGCAATACGCACTGCTATTTCAAGGGGATCAGATGCTGTTCCCAATTTGTTTTTCAATTCAGGATATAGCGTTAACGCTTCTTGTGTCGCCTGATCTTTAGCTTGTTTGTACGGATCACTATTGTGGGTTTTTTGTCGAACACTTTTATGAATTTTAAAGGCCATCTCGGGCGGTGTAATACTTAGCGGCAGTGATTGCAGTTCATCCATGACATTTAACAGTATTTCTTGTTGCAATTCTTCAGAGGCACCTGCTCGACGAGCTGCACTCAATGATTGCTTCATGAAACAGGGATAACAATCAAGATAGGTTTTCATATCATTTCTCTCTTAAATTACTGAAAAATATTTATAGTCGCGATCGTACCCAACTAATAATATCTGCTGCGCCCATGGCACCAGACTGCCTAGCTATTTCCTTGCCATTATTAAATAGTACTAGTGTTGGAATACTTCGAATATTATATTGTCCAGCTAATCCTTGCTCTTGTTCGGTGTTTACTTTTGCTAACCTAACTTGAGGTTCAAGTTGTTTCGTAGCTTGTGTCAATGCAGGAGCCATTGTTTTACACGGTCCACACCATGGTGCCCAGAAATCAACAACAACGGGAATATCATTTCTGCTGATATGTTGAGGAAAAATACTTGCAGTCAGTTTAATAGGATACTGAACAAATAAGGCTTGTTTACATTGACCACACTGGGGATTATCACCTAGACGTTGAGTAGGAATTCGATTTACAGAATTACAATGTGGGCAAACGATATGAGATAAATCTGACATATATTTCTACCTAATAATAAATTGTTTAAAAGCGTAGTTTTAACTGATTTGCTTATAACAGCAGACACTGTTTCATTACAGGGCAATAGCACGCTTAATATTAGAGGTTAATTATATTCAATATTTTAGTCAACAAATACTAAAACTGAAATAAAGAAATTAATAGTTAAAACAATTTAAATAGGAAATACGTAAAGGGGGCGATTTGGCTAGGTAAAGCACTTTTAACACTTTATTATGTCGCTTCCAAAACTCTAATGTGCTTGAGTAATACTATATCCACATGAGCAAGGTTAAGAGCGATAGTAACGCTAGCGAAGCAGTTTAGAATGATTTAGGTGTTGCCAATTGGCCAACATGAGAAAAAGAAGTTTCTATCTTCCCGTGGGAGTTTACTACTACAGAAACAGCTTTCATTTTAGA
>QNEY01000084.1 GCA_003645385.1 Gammaproteobacteria bacterium
TCTTGGCGTAATGCGGTTCGTAATACTATTGGAAAGGTCAAGCCAATCTTTTCATGAACTTGAACTTGATTAATTCTTGGAAGTTGGTATTCAACAGGATCTTCTACAGTAATGATTTTGTGTGATGGAGAGTTTATTTCATTTAATGCCGCATAGAGAGTAGTTGTTTTACCACTACCCGTAGGCCCTGTAACTAATACTAAACCATGAGGCTTTTTGATTAACTGGCGTAGTGGTAACAGAATTTCATCCGGAATACCTAGATTACTGAAATCCAATAAACCCTGTGACTGATCAAGTAAACGCATCACAATTGATTCACCATGAACCATTGGCATTGTGGATAAACGGACATCAATATTTTTATTTTTTACTTTAATATTAAATCGACCATCTTGAGGTAGCCGTTTTTCTGAGATATTCAATCCTGCCATTAACTTTAAGCGAGAGGTTAAAGCTGGTGCAATACGGGTCTCATCAACAAGTTGTTCCTGAAGAACGCCGTCGATCCTTTGGCGAATCCGTAATACATTGTGGTCAGGCTCAATATGGATATCAGAAGCTTGTATACTGATTGCATCTTCAAAAATAGCTTGTAAAAGCTTAACGACAGGGGCATCTGCAGTATTGGTTGTTTGAGTGAGAGACTGCAGATCGAAGTCATGGTCAGACATTTCCTCATCGAGTACTTCAGCTAAATTATCAATTTCTTCTGTTTTTCGATAACCGGTATCAAGATTATGTAGTAAATCACCTTCACTGATAGCGATAATTTGGAGTGGTTGTTCCAGTATTTTTTGGATTTCATCGAAGGCATAAATATCTGTTGGATCAGTCATGCCGACAACAACATTACCATTTTCTTCTTTTAATGCAATGGCTCGAAAGCGTCGAGCGAGGATTTCTGGTAATCGATGAAGTACATCGGTATCAATCTCAAAGAGGCGTAAATCAGAATATGTTATTCCTAATTGTTCTGCTAACAGTTCTAGCAATTGTTTTTCTTCAATATAGCCCAGATCGATGAGGGTTTTACCTAATTTTCGACGCGTTTTTTTCTGTTCAGCTAATGCATTTTCGAGTTGTGTCTCGGAGATAAATTTATGTTCAATCAGCAGATCGCCAATTCGAATTCGTTTTTTTCTATCCATTAACACTGTCTCATCAAAGTATTACACAGACGAATTGTGGCATATCAGTGCGTTAGATGCGAGTAATGTTATTTGGTGGGTCTAAAATTGTAGCCACAGTTCATTATCATCACGCCGCTCAAGAGCCAAAGTAGTCAAATTTTGACCGGTACAGGGACCGGCTATGCAATGGCCATCTTCTAATGAAAATAAAGCACCATGAGTAGAGCATTGGATATGTGACCCTTCCAAAGACATAAATTCATCAGGTTGCCAATTTAATGGAATACCGAGATGTGGGCAGTGGTTTTTATAAGCCTGTACCCGAGCATCTTGTCGGACCAAGAGTAGTTCTATCTTGTCTTGATTGATTTCTATGTTAAAGCCACGTGCTTGATAATTAGGAATGTCTTGTTTGAAACATAAAAAATGGCGAGATAAGCATAAGCTCATAATTATTGAAATATAAAATTAGAAAGTAGTTTGGCAAAACCTTGTTGGCCACACTTGTGTCCAGCAAGTTGGCAAGCATTGTTGAGTGCTTGTTGTAATGTATGCTTATTTAGCAAACTATGTATTAATCCTGCATTGAAGGTGTCACCTGCACCCAGTGTGTCGATCACTTGCAAAGGTTGATAGGCCGGGTTGTGCATTATTTCACCGTTATTGCTGATTGCCCATGCTCCTTGTTGACCCCAGGTACAAGTCGCTGTGGTATTAGCGGGTAATGATTTTAATAGACTAATAGCATCATCAAAGCCATGGGCGTTGGCATAATGTTGTGAAAACATAAAGGTGGTTGGAAACTTGAACAATGCTTCAATATTAAAACGAGGTTTCTCAATTTCAAGTGAACAGGGCAGATCAGGAAAATGTGTTGTCACGTGTTGTAGCATTAAACGTGTGTCATCGATATTGCGACCTTCGAAATGTATCCAATCAAATTCACTGAGATTAATTGCCTGAAAGTCCTTAAAACTGTATTCAGGACAATCACGATGATGAACAATACTTCGGCTACCAGTTTGTTGGCTGACAGTAATGTAGGAAGTTGGCATTTTTCCTGTCGCTAATTGTCGACAGGTGGAGGTGTCAATGTGATAGTGAGCCAATTCGCTGACAATGGCTTTTGAATCTGGCTCATCAATTAATACCCCTGCCCAATGGCAGTCATGGTCGAGCTGACTGAGTACTGTCAGGGTATTGGTAGCATTGCCGCCACGTGTTTGATGTTGTTTTAGAACACGGACTTCACTATCTTCATCAGGATAAGATTCAACTGTATTAATGATGTCGAGTGTGGCAATACCGATTGCTAGAATTTTTGCCATAGTGAATCTTTATCCTTTCACCTCTTTCCTACGGTGTTATTCCCGCGAAAGCGGGAATCCAACAGTAGCGTATGTTTGAACTACCCATAGATCACCCGTGTTCATGAGGATAGCGGATAAGGGCGTTGTTAACACTCCAATATTAATGTGTTCAGATACGGTCGAAAATTGCAGCTACTTCATTGGTAATATCATCGACATTACCTGAGCCAGAAACTTTATATAATTTGTTCTGATTCTGGTAATAGCCAACCAATGGTGCAGTTTGATCTTCATATACTTTTAAGCGATTACTGATGGTTTCTTCATTATCATCAGCACGTTGGAATAATTCGCCATTACAGGCATCACAATGGCCTTCAACTTTAGACGGAGACAAATGAATGTTATAGATTGCTCCACAATCTTTACATGTACGACGACCTGTTAAGCGTTGTAAAAGCTCTTCAAAAGCAACATCAAGTAATATTACGCCTTGTAATGGCTGACCCAGTTTGGATAGCATGTCATCTAATGCTTCAGCTTGTGGGATATTACGTGGAAATCCATCCAGAATATAACCATTTTGAGCATCACTCGCTGACAAACGCTCACGTATTAAACCGATCACAATGTCATCGGATACTAATGCTCCAGCATCCATGGCTGATTTTGCTTTTTTACCTAGGTCTGATCCTGCACTAACAGCTGCACGGAGTAAGTCACCGGTCGAAATTTGTGGAATAGTATATTTTTGTGACAACACCACGCCTTGGGTGCCTTTACCTGAACCGGGAGCGCCTAATAAAACTGTTCTCATGAATTGCCTCTATCAAATAAGTTGTAATGGGTTATATATTTTATATGGTTGATTTAATTGGACATTAGCAGTGAGGCCAAGTCATCCAGTTGTTTAACTACCTGTTGTAATATTTCGGGTATGACTTCTGGTTCAAGTTGGAGTTTGTCCCAAGCTGCAGGATCCAGTGGTGGAACATGGTGATCACCACTGTGTCCAAATTGTGCTGTCGATGTGACCATGATATCTGCCACATGGACAATGGCAACTTCCAAAGGAAATTCTTGAGCATCGTCTGGACTGTGATGAAAACGTGCCGTTTCAGCAAGTAATGCAGGCAGTCTCCACCCCTTAATTAAGGCTTCACCAACTTCGGTATGATCGAAACCAAGAACATTTTTCTCAGCCTGATAAATGATTTCATGCCCAAATTGGGCTCTATTGATAGCTTCTCGAGCTAATTCTGGAACAGACTGATACATAACCAAGCAGCCAATATTATGTAACAGACCTGCAATAAAGAAACGTTCTTTGCCTGCTTGCTTACATTTTTCTGCCAGCAAACTTGAAGTGAGGGCACATGCCAAGCTGTGCTTCCAGAACTCGTCCATGTTCATTAAGTTACTGGGGATACCTTTGAATGCATTTATAACCGATGTTGCTAACACTAATTGTATTAGCTCATTGGTACCTATGATGGTAATCGCACGAGATATGGTGTTGATTTGTGATGGGAAACCATAATAAGGGCTATTAACGACTTTGAGTAATCGAGTTGTTAATGCCGGATCGGTATTGATTATGGCAGTAATGTCATCGGCTGAATACATAGGATCTTGGATTAACGTATCTAACTGAATATACGTATTTGGAGCTGAAACCAGCTCCAGTGATTTGTTGACTAATGCATCTGCTGTTAGTGCCATGGTATTAATCTTGTTCTGATATTGATGGCGTAATTTCATCAAGCTGCAGATTAAATAGTACCTGCATAACAGGATGCTTGAGATCGGTATAACGAAATAGATCCTGCTGAATTTCTATTTCTTGTTGCTGTGGAGACATGTTTTTTTCTGTCATAACTTAGCGCATGCTCATAGAAGAAGATTGAAATATCACCTGACTTATGCTTGCACCCAGTTTACCTGCAAAACGATCTAAATAATTTGGACGTGGTGTATAATCAATAATATCTTCTGCACCGATGATATCTCGAGCTACAGTGCTACTATTTGCTAAACCATCAATTAAGCCTAATGGTAAAGCTTGCTCACCTGACCAAAAAAGTCCTGAGAATAATTTAGGATCGTCAACAAGACGATTGCCGCGACCAGCTATAACAACATCGATAAATTGTTGATGGATATTATCAAGCATGTCATGAGCATGTTTAACATCAGCATCTTTTATTGGTAAAAATGGATCTAGGAATGCTTTGTTTTCACCAGCAGTCAATGACCGGCGTTCAATTCCTAATTTTTCTATTGTTTTGGTAAAGCCAAAGCTATCCATTCGAACACCAATGGAACCAACAATGCTGGCCTTGTCAGCATAAATTTCTTTGGCTGCTACTGCAATATAGTAACCACCAGAAGCACACACATCCTGAATGACTGCGTAAACTGGAAAGTCAGGCCGCGTTTCCTGCAAGCGTTTGATTTCATCATTGATGATACCAGCTTGAACTGGACTACCACCAGGTGTATTTAGTCTTAGAATCAGGCCTTGAGCATTTTGGTTGTCAAAGGCATCGCGAATGCCAGTAATAATTGTGTCAGCATTGGCTTCAGCATCTGCTGCAATAACTCCGTTGATTTCAACTAGGGCTGTATGTGTATCCTTAGCAGCAGGCAGATCACTGGTTGAGGTCATTAATAGTAATATAGCTACTAAATAGGCAAACATAAGACCTTTGAATACATAACCCCAACGGCGGCTTCGGCGTTGTTCATTCAAAGCTGCAAAAGCCAGATCTTCTAAAACCTTACGTTCCCATGGTTCAGAATTGGGGGTAGATTGCCCAGTAGAATTGTTATTGGATGAAGGGGGGAAGTCACCAAATGTGGCCATATCAATATTTATCCTGTAATTTGATAGTGCAGTAAATCATAACTAATGTTTGACTACAAGTTGTTAAGAAAAGTCTGAACTTGATGCAGATCATCGACAATCTGTTGAGGCTGACAAGCACGAAGTATGTCAACACCATGAGCACCATGGCTGATTCCTAGACTGTCAGCACCAGCATTAAGTGCCATTTGCAAATCATATTCGGTATCACCAATCATCAATGTTGCTTTTGGGTCTACACCAAGATAGTCCATTAATTCTTCGATCATTTGAGGGTGAGGTTTCGAATGGCATTCATCGGCACAGCGGGTGGCATGGAAAAAAGACTCAAGAGACGTACTTTTTAATACCTTATCTAAACCACGACGACTTTTTCCTGTTGCTACACCCAAAAAATAATCTTGATTAGCAAGAGTCTGGATAAGGTTTTGTGCATTATCAAATAATGGTGTGTTTTGAGGGCTGTTTAACCATATTTCACGATATGTATTTGCCAGTTTTTCAACGGTAGTAGCACTGGCATCAGGATAGAGTGCATAGGCAGCCTCATTGAGTCCAAGGCCAATGATGTGGCTGATAGCACTATCATCTAATGGTGATAGTGCTAATTGAGTAATAGCCTGTTGCATACAGCTAACAATATGACCGGTAGAGTCCATCAATGTGCCATCCCAATCAAACACAATCAGTTGATAATGGCTCATGTTTGTTCTCGCAATCGGGTAACAACCTTGTTCAAGTTCTCGGGTAAAGGTGCTTCCAATAGTAAATCTTGTCCAGTGCCAGGGTGACGTATGCCAAGCTTCCAAGCGTGTAAAAATAATCGTTTTAAACCGAATTTTTTCATTTCTTTATTAAATTTACGCTGGCCATACTTATCATCACCAGCGAGAGGATATTCCATATATGCTGCATGGACACGTATCTGATGAGTACGACCTGTGAAAAGAACGACTTCTGTTAGTTGTGCTTGGCTGAAGGATTCAATCGGGATAAATAAAGTCTTGGCATATTTTCCTTCAGGATCGACCCGTACCATGCGCTCACCTGATGAAACGGTATTTTTCCGTAAAGGCTGTTCAACCATGCGTTCCTGTTGTCCCCAATTCCCTTTTAATAAGGTGAGATAACGTTTGTCGAGCTCATGATCCAGCATTTGTTGTTGTAAATTAAGTAAGGCATCACGATTTTTAGCCAATAACAAACAGCCTGATGTGTCACGGTCAAGACGATGCACTAATTCTAGATAAGGGAGCTCTATGCGAATAATACGTAAGGCCTCAATGATGCCCTGCTGGATATTGCTACCGGCATGAACAGCCAGTCCAGATGGTTTATTAAGTACCAATAAATCATCATCTTCCAATAAAATACAGTCAGTTAGTTGCTTTCTTAGATGGTCACTAACAGTGGTGATTGTTGTTTTTTCTGAAGTATGTAAAGGTGGTATGCGAACACTATCACCCGCTTGGAGTCGATATATTTGTTTAATACGGCCTTTATTGACTCGAACCTCACCTTTGCGAATTGCTCGATAAATACGACTCTTTGGAATCCCTTTTTGTAGTGTCAACAGGAAGTTATCAATTCTTTGGCCTGCCTGTGCTGCAGTAATTTCAATAAAATGGACAGAGTTAAATTTTTTGTCGTGAGATGCCATGAAAATGTTCAATTTTTTGTTGCTGAGACCGTTATTGACTGTTATAGTTAATAGCTAGTCTTTTTAAAAAGAATGTCAGTATACCGGCTTTTCTTGATGAAGACCTGAAA
>QNEY01000085.1 GCA_003645385.1 Gammaproteobacteria bacterium
AGAAAACGAGTAGTCTTTGGCTACTCGTTTTTTTTACCTGAATTTTAAATTTCACCACAGAGACGCAAAGAATACAGCGTTTTTATTTATATTTTTCTCTGTGCTCTTTGTGTCTCTGTGGTGAATCTATTTACCCTGCTAATGCTATATAATAGCTTCACTTTAAAAGCACAAAAACTTATGAATTATGTCTACAGCAAAAACACTTTACGATAAATTATGGGAACAACATATTGTACGGACAGATAAGAGTGGTACCACATTGCTCTATATTGACCGCCAGCTTGTCCATGAAGTAACCTCGCCACAGGCATTTGAAGGTCTACGTTTAGCTAATCGCAAGCCTCACCGACTAGATTCTATCTTGGCAACGCCAGATCATAATGTACCGACAAATCATCGCGATCAAGGAATTTCAGATCCCATTTCCCGCTTACAAGTAGAAACATTAGATAAAAACTGTAAGGACTTCGGTGTCACAGAATTTGATTTGACCGATGTACGTCAAGGTATTGTGCATGTTGTTGGACCTGAACAAGGTGCTACCCTGCCCGGAATGACTGTGGTATGTGGTGATTCACATACCTCAACCCATGGGGCATTTGGTGCGCTAGCCTTTGGTATAGGTACATCGGAAGTTGAGCACGTAATGGCTACCCAATGCTTGATTCAGAAAAAAGCCAAAAACATGTTAGTCCGTGTTGACGGTAAAGCTAAAGAAGGTGTTTCAGCTAAGGATATCGTATTAGCAATCATTGGCAAATTAGGTACCGCTGGTGGTACAGGCTATACCATTGAGTTTGCTGGCGATGCTATTCAAACTCTTAGCATGGAAGGGCGGATGACCGTCTGTAATATGACTATTGAAGCTGGTGCTCGTGCAGGTATTATTGCTGTCGATGACACTACAATAGACTATTTAAAGGGACGCCCTTATGCCCCCAATGATGATCATTGGGATAAAGCAGTTACTACATGGCGTAACTTGCATAGTGATGATGGTGCATCCTTTGATGAAACTATCATTCTTGACGCAACTAAAATTCAACCTCAAGTTACTTGGGGCACCTCACCTGAAATGGTTGTTGCCGTTAATGACAATGTACCAAACCCAGCTGAAGAAGCTGATTTGGTAAAACGTAATGGAATGGAAAAATCGTTAACGTATATGGGTCTTTCTGCTAATCAAGCCATTACTGACATTCAACTCGACCGTGTCTTTATCGGTTCGTGTACTAATTCTCGTATTGAGGATCTACGTCAAGCTGCTGCTGCAATTAAAGGTGGTAAAGTCGCCACAACATTAAAACAAGCTTTGGTAGTACCAGGATCGGGCTTGGTTAAAGAGCAAGCTGAACAAGAAGGTTTAGATAGAATTTTTATAGAAGCCGGTTTTGAATGGCGTGATCCTGGTTGTTCTATGTGTCTAGCGATGAATGCTGATCGACTTGAATCGGGTGAACATTGTGCCTCTACTTCAAATAGAAACTTTGAAGGTCGTCAGGGATTAGGTGGTCGGACACACCTAGTTAGTCCTGCAATGGCTGCCGCTGCTGCAATTGCCGGTCACTTTGTTGATATCAGTCAATAAATGACATCGATTCAACAGACTATTGTTGATGAACTGCATACCTTGCGAGATGTCTTGCGCTGGGCAACATCTCAGTTTAGTGCTGCTGATTTATTTTATGGTCATGGAAATACCGATGCGTTCAATGAGGCATTACAACTTATCCTGCATAGCTTGCACTTACCGGCAACTGAATTTCCTGAACTATTTGCTGATGCCCGATTAACTCATGCTGAAAAACATGCAATTGCAGATCTGATTGAGCGCCGAATCACTGATCGAGTACCGGTTCCTTACCTCACTCATGAAGCATGGTTTGCAGGTTTGCCTTTTTACGTCGACGAACGAGTATTGATCCCCCGTTCACCGTTTGCTGAATTAATTCAAGAGCAATTTGGTCCCTGGGTGAGTGATCCTGATTCAGTATTAAATATTCTTGATTTGTGTACGGGTGGAGGCTGCATTGCTATTGCATGTGCACATGCATTCCCACATGCCCAAGTGGATGCGATTGATATCAGTGCTGATGCACTTGATGTTACCAATATTAATATAGAAAAATACATGCTCTCTGATCAAGTGCAAGCAATTCAATCCGATTTGTGGTCAGCCTTGGATAATCAACGCTATGACTTAATCGTCAGCAATCCACCTTATGTTGGTGCAGATGAAATGGCGAGCTTACCAGCAGAATATAGGCATGAACCAAACTCGGCACTTGAAGCTGACGATAATGGTCTTGCCTTAGTTGAAGAGATATTACTGCGTGCGGCAGATTTCTTAACGTCAAAGGGTTTGTTATTTGTAGAAGTCGGCAATAGTGACTATGCCGTTATGGAAAAATGGCCTGATATTGAATTTCTCTGGTTAGATTTTGAGTATGGCGGTCATGGTGTATTCATGCTTACTCAGGCTCAATGTATCGATTTCTCCAAGCGATACAAACCAGCCTAGAACTTAAACTGTTTCAGCACTTTTCTCGTATATTTTTATACAATTTCTACCCGCCATTTTTGCTTGATACATCGCGCCATCTGCTAACTCAAATAAACTATTTAAATTGTGTTTCGCCCCCCCTTCCATTGTGGCCAATCCGATACTGACTGTAATCGTTAAGTTTGCCAGCTTGAATTGAGCAAGACGTTTCTGAAGTCTTTCCATCAATGCAATTGCAGTCTGGGCATTACAGTCGGGCAACAAGAAAATAAACTCTTCTCCTGCCCACCGTGCCACCATATCTTCATCTCTAACAAAACGTTTTAGCCAGGTTCCCAGCTCAGCCAATACTTCATCGCCTATAGAATAGCCCTTGGTTTCATTAATATCCTTGAAATGATCGATGTCAATTACGGCCATCGTCAATGGGCGATTAAAACGCAATGCCTCACTAAAATACTTTCCTGCAAATTCACGCAAAGCATGTCGATTAAATAACTGTGTCAGCTCATCTAACATCGCTAAGCTATATAAAGAATGCTGTTGGGAACGCAGTTCTAACATTCTTTGATAACTAGTGACATGATTGAAAACTCGTTGACGAAGCTCCTCACGGACAATGGGTTTGGCTACATAGTCATTTACACCGAGATGAAATAACTCGATTTTGCGTGACATATTATCAAACCCCGAAGTAGCAATGATAGGAATGTTACCTGGCTCACCGTGTAGGCGTCTGATCTTTCTAACCAAAGAAATACCACTCATCATACCTTCTAGCATAATGTCGGTAATAATGAGATCGTAATTACCATTTTGATATGCATCCCATGCTCCTTCTGCATGAGTATAGGCATCGACATCAAGCCCCATATCAGTCAACAAGTCGATAATGATCTCTTGTAAAACACGTGAATCCTCAATAAATAATACTCGTCCTGATATCTGGCGATTTGTTCGTTCCACAAATCTTTGCAAATATATTTCTAATTCTTCGAGATCATTTTTACTGAAAATATCAGTCGCGCCGGCAAGCAAGGCTTGCTTGAGAATTCTGGAATTATCTTCTGCTGTTAACACAATAACCGAAGCAAAATCATATCCCGAGATTGCTCTTATTTGGCCACAGAACTCACTGCCAGCAATATCTGGCAAATGGTGGCTACAACAGACCAAAGTAAATCGTTCACTTTTTGATAGCTCAAGTCCTTCAGCTCCTGATTCTGCAACGGTAACAACAAAACCAGATTTTTCTAATAATTCTCGAGCAATGTTACGAAACGTGTCTGATCCATCAATAACTAATGCATTTAGTTTTCTCATTTAACTTTTCCATTTAAATGTTTACTGCATTTTGCACTGTTATCGGCTTAAGCACCACTTTTTCATCCCTGTTCAAGTAATTGTTTAGTGAAAGACGTTCTTAAGTAAAATCCTTTAGGGTTGATTTTTTCATGCAACCCACTCTCTGATACACCTGTTGATAATACTTTACCATTGGCAGCCTTAGGTCTGATTTGGAGGTAGTCACCTTCTTTTGCGGTAATTTCTGCTTGCTCTCCCAACACAATGCGATCCATTAAATCTTCCCAGTCACGTTGCAATATTGCATCCTGCTCCAAACTCGGCTTCCATAACCAAGCCTGTCCAATATAACGTTCGGCCAAAGGGATTGTCACATCTGCTTCTACAGGCACCCATAATACGTGGGCCAACTTATGCTTCACCCAGCTATCTTGCCAGCATAATTCACCCGATTGCTTCATCGACACTGTACACACATAAGTCGATTCCTTTGGTTGACCTTGAGCATTTAAAGGCAGTGTTTTCATCTCAATTGCCAGATCAACAAAATCAGGTTGAGCCTTATTACCAGCATTAGCCCCTAAGGCTATTTCTAATAAATTACCTACCCAACCTTTATGTCGTTGTAGATTTTCAGGCACAAATATATTTTGTTCTGCTGCTACTTGACCTAATGTTTTTCCTACCAGAACCTGACATCGCGTAAGTAACTCAGCCTGTGATTTTGGAGGAAAAATCTTGTTTACTCCAGACAATTGAGAATTATCATCATTCATGCAGGCATGATAACCTAGCGCTCTCCATTTAGCATGTGGTCAGGAACAAGGAACCAATCAATATCGTGAAAGCACTCTCTATTCACAATCTAACCAAGACCTATCGAAATGGGCTTAAAGCACTTAAAGATATTACGCTTGAAGTTGAACAAGGTGATTTTTTTGCCCTACTTGGCCCTAATGGTGCTGGTAAATCTACTACCATAGGCGTTATTACATCACTCGTTACTAAGACAGCTGGTACAGTCAAAATTTTTGATACTGATCTAGATAAAGATCCTGAGCAGGCTAAAGCTTATCTTGGTTTAGTACCACAAGAGTTTAACTTCAATGGTTTTGAGCAAGTCAAACACATTCTTGTCACTCAGGCAGGCTATTATGGTATATCTGCAACAGAAGCGGAACCACGTGCCGATGAGTTATTACACCAATTAAAATTATGGGACAAGCGCAACACACCTGCACGTGCATTATCTGGTGGTATGAAACGTCGATTAATGATTGCAAGAGCCTTAGTGCATAAGCCACAATTATTAATTCTTGATGAGCCTACTGCTGGTGTTGATATTGAGTTGCGACGTTCAATGTGGACATTTCTACAAGAAATTAATGCTCAAGGAACCACCATTATTCTGACTACGCATTATCTGGAAGAAGCTGAAAACCTGTGTCGCAATATCGCAATAATTGACCGTGGCAATATCATTGAAAATACCGATATGAAGTCACTACTTAATCGTCTCGATAAAGAAACATTTGTACTCGATCTTAAATCACCGTTACCGGCTAATTTCAGTTTGTCTGGGATTCAATATCAACAAATTGATCAATCAACAATTGAAGTTGAACTCAAACGAGAAGATGGCCTCAATGCTTTATTTGCTAGTCTTTCTGATAGCGGCATTGAAGTATGCAGCATGAAAAATAAAGCGAATCGTCTGGAAGAATTGTTCTTAACACTGGTCGAGAAAGCTGAGGTGACATCATGATCAACAGTCGTCATTGGATAGCTTTTAGGACCTTGCTGACACGTGAAATACGTCGTTTTATTCGTATTTGGCCGCAAACCCTATTACCGCCAGCAATTACCATGACCTTATATTTCATCATTTTTGGCAATCTCATTGGTAGCCGTATTGGCGCAATGGGTGGCTTCAGCTATATGGAGTACATTGCTCCGGGTATTATCATGATGTCGGTAATTAACAATGCTTATACCAATGTTGCTTCATCGTTGTTTAGTGCTAAATTTCAAAGCCATATTGAAGAACTGATAGTTGCACCCATACCCAACTATCTGATTCTAGCTGGTTACGTTGCTGGAGGTATGGCCAGAGGATTATGTGTAGGCTTTATCGTAACGATTGTTTCGCTATTTTTTACAGATCTTGAAATACAACATCTGTGGGTTACTATCAGCATGATTATCCTCAGCTCAATGATGTTTGCCCTAGGAGGGTTTATCAATGCTATTTATGCTCGTAGTTTTGATGAGATTTCAATTATCCCCACTTTCATTCTAACCCCGTTAACTTATCTGGGTGGCGTATTTTACTCGATCAGTTTATTGCCAGAGTTTTGGCAGAATGTCTCTCTGTTAAACCCTATTTTATATATGGTCAACGCATTCCGTTTTGGCATGTTAGGCGTATCAGATATTCCAATTACAACTGCTTTTAGCATTATTCTGGTGTGTATTGTTGGCCTGACGAGTTTTGCTCTTTATTTACTCAACAAGGGCACAGGTATCAGGAACTAATGCCAACGCGTCTTCAATCACTTCAATGCCTGCACCTTTCAGATGAGCATTTTCACTCAGATGTCGTCGCCAGGCACGTGCGCCGGGCTGCCCTTGAAATACTCCTAACAAATGGCGTGTAATTGATTTAATTGGCCGACCTTGTGACATCCGCTGCTCAATATAAGGCAACATCGTTTGGATTATTTCATGTCGAGAAAGCACTGCATGTTGATCATCAAACAATACCCTATCTGCCTGTGCCAATATATAAGGATCATGATAAATCGCTCGCCCCATCATCACTCCATCAATGTGGGCAAGATGTTGCTGTGCTTGTTCGAGGGTTTGAATACCGCCGTTGATATCAATATGGAGCTGAGGGAAATCATTTTTTATTTGATATACCCGCTGATAGTCTAATGGTGGAATATTGCGATTTTCCTTTGGACTTAAGCCCTGCAACCAGGCTTTACGGGCATGCAAAATAAAAATATCACAGCCAGCATCTGCAACCTGACTAATAAAATCAGTTAAAAACTCATAACTATCATAATCATCAATACCTAAACGCGTTTTGACTGTAACAGGAATGTCTACTTCTGACACCATTGCCACTATGCCTTCAGCAACCAGTTTGGGCTCAGTCATCAAACACGCCCCAAAACTGCCTGATTGCACTCTGTCACTAGGGCAGCCTACGTTGAGATTGATCTCACTGTATCCAGCTTGCTCACCCAATAATGCAC
>QNEY01000086.1 GCA_003645385.1 Gammaproteobacteria bacterium
GGTCGTAATATTCGTCACGTAATTCATGACCTAGCTTTTTACGCATGTTCCAGCCAAAAATTCCATGGCTTATCGGCATGGTTATAGCTTTGTTCACTTCTGGCATGCGGTCTAATAAAGATTTTGTCCATGCTAAAGCTAAGACATCAATTAATACATCGGAATTGTCAGCTTTAATGGCTTTAAACAAAGCTTGTGCCATTACCATGTCACCAATCCATGATGGCCCTACAATCAGTATTTTTTTGATTGAAAGCGACACGAATTAATGCAATGTACTATGAGTAACGAAGATAAAAAGTGTACCAGCAGCAATCAATGATATTTGTTGCAAAGTTTCTGAGAGTTTAACTTTATGATGCAACCCTGGAATAAGGTCTGCAACGGCAATATAAATAAAACTGGAAGCAGCAATAACCAGAATATAAGGTAACAATTCTTGCATATCAGCCAATGTATAAAAGGCCAGCAATGCTCCTACAACCGTACCAAGGCTGGAAATAATATTGTAATACAAGGCTTTACTACGCTTGAAACCACTGTGTAACAAAATCACAAAGTCACCTAATTCTTGTGGGATCTCATGAGCTGCTATCGCCAAGGCAGTGACTATGCCCAAGTGAATATCCGTCATAAATGCAGCAGCGATTAAAATGCCATCGACAAAGTTATGAATGGTATCGCCAACAAGAATTAATGTACCTGTAGCGTGATTATTTTGACCATTATGAGAGTGACCATGACTGTGTTCAGCAGTATTCGGTAAATGACCATCACAATGATCGATATGGCAGTGACGCCACAGCACTAGTTTTTCTAACAAAAAGAAAGAGAGCAGGCCTAGTAATAAGGTTAGCCCAATATCATGTGGGTCTACAGCAAATTTAGAGTCCAACGCATGTGGAATCAGTCCAAGGAAAGATGCACCAAGCAAGGCTCCGATCGCAAAGCTAACTAGGTGTGGTACGGCAACATTGCGTGTCTTTTCAGATAGTAAAAGAAATGTCGATGCGAGAACGACACTTAGTAAACCACCAATTAGACTGAAGACAATAATCCAGGTGAGCAATTCCATAATGTTTCAGAAGGGGAAATTGAATTGGTAGATCATACCTTATTTATCAGCGATCCAGATCATTGAAGCCATTCTGCCGGTAATGCCATCACGACGATAAGAAAAGAAACGTTTCTTATCAGTTACTGTGCAGTAATCGCCACCATAAATAGCGGTTATGCCAAGCTTATTTAAATGTTGTTTGGCTAGCAAGTAAATATTGGCCAGATAATGGGGTGAACCTGTTTGTTGAAATGCTTGCTTTGCCATTGGATAATTATGGGTAAATGCTTGTTCTGCCTCTGGGGTATTTTGAGTAAATAATTGATATACATCTGTGCCGACTTCAAATTGACTCGCTCCAATTGCTGGTCCAAGCCATACCATGATGTTTTGTGGCGTACAGCTGAATTTGTGTATTGTTTTCTCAATAATCCCCGCGGCCAATCCACACCAGCCAGCATGAATAGCTGCTACGGTATCACCTTGTTTTGTGCATAAGAGTACCGGCAAACAATCAGCAGTCATAACGGCGCAGATATGATTGAGCGAATTGCTTATCATAGCATCTGCTTGAATATTGAGTTTCCAATCGTGACTATCTAGAACTCGAGTCTCATGTATTTGGTTTAACCAGCGTGGAGACTCAGGAAGATCGGCTAATTCGTTCAGATAAACACGATTCTTATTAACTGTATCTAGGTTGTCGCCAACATGGTGAGCCAAATTCAATCCATCGTATGGAGGCAGGCTAAGGCCACCAATTCGGGTGGTACTGATTGCCTTGATATTGTCTGGTGCAGGCCAGTCAGGATAAATTAAGGTATCCATTATTAGTGTTCAGTGATGGGTACTCGTAGATAATCACACCAATCTTTAAATATTTGTATGTCTAACGCTGCAATTGTGGAACGTGGTACTAGTTGATTGTTGAATAAGGCTTCTCCATCAAGGGTGCAAGCATAACCGCCTGCCTCACTTAGAATTAGTTGTGCCGCGGCATAATCCCATAGCTGTTGTTTGCCATGAAGATAAATATGTCCGCGTCTGGCAGCTATCCAGCATAATTCTAAGGCGATGGAACCGAGACTGCGTTGAGAACCATAGGGGAGCTCACTTACCAATTGTGTGGCTAGCTCAGGTGTGAGTCGCTTGAAATCAATCAGCGCAATAGTTCGTTTTAATGATAAATTGCTATGTACTGAGGCGAGTGCTTGATCATTTAAAGTAGCACCTTGACCGATTTGGGCAGTAAAACATTCACTTCGAACAGGATCATAGACTAGACCAAATGTAACTTGTCCATTTTCAATTAATGCTAAAGATACTGAGAAATAAGGTATACCTGCTGCAAAATTGCTGGTGCCATCAACTGGGTCAAGACACCAAAGTGGTTTTCCAGAGGACAATAATGCCTGCTGCTGCTCAGCCGACATTTCTTCACCTAATAATTCAATATCAGGGTAAGCTAGTTGTAATGCTTTAGTGAGACAATCTTGCATGATAAGATCTGCTTCTGTCACTATGCTTCCATCAGCTTTGTAGCTGCGTGTTACCGAATTAAAACGTGGTAGCAGTTCAGTGTTACTAGCTGTGATTACAATCTCTTTAAGCTGTTCGATGTTGATTTTCATCAGATGAGTATAACAGTCAAATAGACGGTATTGATTCGAACTACAGACAACACAGTAAATTGAAATTTATTAATTAGAACTTAACTTTTTGTAATAAAAATGGCTATACAACGATTTTATTGTCCTGAACTCAATGCTTCTTCCAGTAATTTATTTGAATTGCCTGCAGCTGCCCATCGTCATGCTGTTCAAGTTCTGCGGTTAAAGGAAGGTTCACTATTACGCTTATTTAATGGTCAAGGTCTGGAATATGAAGCTGTTATGGATCGCATTACTAAACGTAATTCATCAGTCCTGTTAGGTGAGAAATGGTTAACCAATAATGAGTCACCACTTGAAATAACCTTGCTGCAAGGAATCTCACGAGGTGAGCGTATGGACTATGCTTTGCAAAAAGCAGTTGAACTTGGTGTAAGTCGTATTATTCCAATAATTACAGAGCGATGTAATGTGAAACTTTCTAAAGGACGTGCTGATAAGCGGATGGTTCATTGGCAAGGGGTAATGATCAGCGCCTGTGAGCAAAGTGGTCGTAATATGTTACCTGAGTTGTGTAATGTGATGCAGTTGGAAGAAGCGCTGGCCGATAATAATGTAGGATCTTGTTTAGTGTTAGACCCATTGGCAGAAACAGGTTTCACAACTTTGGAGCAACAATACAATATTGTGTTATTAATTGGACCAGAAGGTGGTTTGAGTGAACAAGAAATTCAACAAGCGACCACTTCTGGTTTTAAAGCAGTAAAATTTGGACCAAGAATTTTACGAACTGAAACTGCAACAGTTGCCGCATTGGCGGTGATACAAACAATGTGGGGTGATTTAGGTGATTGATAATGGTCTAACTATTTTGTTGTTGTGTGGATTGGCATGGTTGTGGTGGGATGGCCGTGGCGCTGCAGAGCAAGCGATACAGGCAGCAAAATTTAATTGTGAACGTGCTGGCGTATCGTTTCTCAATGACACAGTTGGTTGGAAAAAAGTGCGGCTTAAACGTAATCGCCAAGGGCGAATACAAATTCAGCGAACCTATTTTTTTGAGTTTGCAAGTGATATGGAGCAGCGTTATAGCGGTGAAATAATCATGTTGGGGCGGCAAGTTAATAAAGTGAACTTAGATGCCTATCGCATATGATATGTTTGAAAAGTTAAGGTGAGAATAATGCAAAAAACAGCGTTAGTAGTGGATGATTCGCGTGTTGCTCGTATGACATTGAGCAAACTATTGGCTTCCCACGGCTTTGACGTAATGGAAATTGGCAGTGGTGAAGAAGCATTGTCTTATTTGCAGTCAGATAATAGACGACCAGATATTATTTTTATGGATGTAATGATGGGTGGTATGGATGGTCTGACTACGACCCAAAAAATAAAACAAGATGGTGCCTTCAATGCGCTACCCATAGTAATTTGTACTGGAAATGATACTGAGGCCGATAAAAGCAAAGCATTGGCAACGGGAGCTATCGCAGTGTTATCTAAACCACCCGAATTTGATGCGCTTGCAGCAATTTTATCTAAATTAGATACGGACAAGCCGGTAGTAATCCAACAAGTTCCAGCTGTTGATGAAACAGCTTTAGTTGCAAACGTAGTTTCAATAATTGAGCAAGATTTATTTCCAAGGCTACAACAGGATGTCCGGGAAATGGCAGAGGATATTAGCCATCAAATTGCGACAGATACAGCAGAAAAAATGGTGACAGATCAAGTAAAACTGGTTGTTGAAAATATGTTGCCGGCTATAAAAGAAAATCTTATGGAGCAAACAACACAAGCGACAGAAGAGTTGGCCCAACAAATTTCTAGGCGTACTGCCCGTGAAGCAGTCGCTAAATCAGCAGAGCAAGCAGTACAACGTGCTATTGTTGATAGTGACATCTCAAGTCAGGTACTACAATCATTATCATCAGAAGGTACGACTTGGTTAAGACATCAAGAACAGCAATTACAATCTCAATTAAGTTCGCAGTTGGAACAAACTATTACCTCCACAATAGAGCAGCACTTAATGACAGCACTTGTACCGCTAGTATCACCAATGGTAGCCGAGCAAGTCAACAAAGAGCTGGCCCAGCAAGCAGATTTTAGTGTGTTAATTGTTGAACAGATGGGTAAGCGGTTATCGATTACCAATGGTGTTGTGGCTATTCTCTGTATCTCTGTGATCGGTTTAGTCATTAAGGCTGTGATGTAAATAAGTATATTTAATCCATCTAAATGAAAATCGCTGAAGCCATACAATATGGACGTACAGTTCTTGTTAATTCAGACAGTTCTGATATAGATAGCCAAGTTTTATTGTGTCATTGTTTGAAATGCCAAACTACCTATTTACATACCTGGCCCGATAAAATACTAACCGATATTCAACGACTCGAATTTACCGATCTAATTAAACAACGAATGGATGGTAAACCCATTGCTCATCTGATTGGCCAGCGTGGTTTCTGGTCATTGGATTTAAAAGTAACGGCTGACACTTTAATTCCCCGACCAGATACTGAATTATTGGTCACTCTTGCTTTAGCAAAACTTAGAGCAGATATGTTGGTGATAGATCTAGGAACTGGTACAGGAGCAATTGCTCTGTCATTGGCTTGTGAAAAACCTAAAGCAAAAGTATTGGCAATGGATTTTTCGCTGACAGCATTAAATGTGGCCAAACAAAATGCATATCATCATAACTTAAACAATGTGATATTTTGGCAAGGGAGTTGGTTATCTGCTATTGCAGATAACACATTAGACATGGTGGTTAGTAATCCGCCTTATATTAAAGTGGATGACCCACATTTATCACAGGGTGATGTCCGTTTTGAACCAAAATCAGCATTAGTATCCGGGACAGATGGTTTAGAAGATATACGTATGATTATTGAACAAGCACAACGCTGTTTGAAATTATCTGGCTGGTTGTTGGTGGAGCATGGTTACCATCAAGCACAACAAGTGCAACAATTATTCTTAGATGCTGGATTTACTAAAATATCGTCACATCAAGATTTTGGTGGTAATGACCGAGTTGTTATCGGGCAACTAACGGTATAATTCGTCTATTTAATGATATTAGGCTAAGAAAAACTAATGAATGATGAACAGCTGTTTCGCTACAGTCGCCAGATTTTATTACCCCAAATAGATTTTGATGGACAGCAAAAACTTCTTGATAGTCATGTGTTGATTATAGGTTTGGGAGGGCTTGGATCTCCGGTAGCTATGTATTTGGCAGCTGCGGGGATTGGGAAATTAACCTTAGTTGATGATGATGCCGTTGAGTTATCAAATCTACAACGTCAGATCGTACATACTGAGCAGGATCTTGATCGATTAAAAGTGGAGTCTGCGGCAGACAGTTTGTTGGCTTTAAATAGTGGGCTTCAGATAGAAATGAAGACTAGCAGGTTGACCAAACAGGAATTATCTATAGTTGTAGAGGTTGTTGATGTTGTAGTTGATTGTAGTGATAATTTTGCTACTCGTTTTTTATTAAATGAGGTGACACAAGAGTTGAAAACCCCGCTGGTTTCCGGTGCTGCTATTCGAATGGAAGGTCAGGTGACAGTATATGACCCACGCCAATCAGGTAGTGCATGTTATCGCTGTTTATACCAAGATAATGGTGAACTACAACAAACATGTTCTGAAATAGGTGTTTTATCGCCATTACTTGGTATTATTGGTAGTGTACAAGCGGTTGAGACCGTAAAGTTAATAGCCGGAATTGGTGAAACACTGGCAGGAAGATTGTTGATCCTGGATGCGTTATCAATGACATGGCAAGAGATAAAGTTACGACAAGATCCACATTGCCCAATATGTAATAAGGCCACACAATAATGACAATTAAAACAACAATACAGTTACCTCGGACTCTGGTGAATCAGCTGCTTCATTTGGCACAACAGTCACCAGATCAAGAAGTCTGTGGTTTGATCGGACGACGAGCAGATCGTTGTGTGTGTTATCCGATAGATAACGTTGCAACTGATGCCAGCGTATTGTTTGCACTCAATGCTAGCGAGCAAATAGCTGCTATCAAACAAATGCATGATAAAGGACAGGAGTTATTTGCAATTTATCACTCACACCCTTCATCGCCGGCATTGCCTTCGGCAACAGATATAGAAGATGCGGATTATCCGGATGCGTTGTATTTGATTGTTTCGCTCAACACTCGAGGCGTATTAGAAATGCGAGGATTTTATCTTCGTGACCAGGCTATTGATGAGGTTAACCTATCTATATGACTGGCATGATAAATAATGTGTCACTTGAACAGGCAGCAGAAATTGCGATACAACAAGCTACATCTCAGGGAGCCAGTGCTGCTGAAGTAGGAGTAAGTCATAGTAATGGTTTGTCAGTTACTGTACGACA
>QNEY01000087.1 GCA_003645385.1 Gammaproteobacteria bacterium
ATAGAATGGTTTGGTAATCCAGCTTGGGGTTTAGGCTTGCCGTTTCCTGAAGTCATGGCTCACTTGGCTTGGGGAGCAGAATATTTTGGTGCGATTTTCTTAGTATTAGGTTTTGCTGTTCGTTGGATTAGCATTCCTTTAATGACAACTATGATCGTAGCAGCGATTACTGTTCATTGGGGAAATGGTTGGCTGGCTATTGCAGAACCAAGTGCTCAACTTGAAGCAGCGCGCTCTATTTTGCAAGAACATGGCAATTATGACTGGCTAACTCAAAATGGTAGCTTTGTTATTTTGAACAACGGTATTGAGTTTGCGACAACTTATTTCATTATGTTGATGACATTGTTTTTTATCGGTGCTGGTAACTATGTTAGTGCTGATTATTGGATAGCTAAAAAATACTCAAATTGCTAAAGGAATTGTTATGTTGATTCGCAAAAAAAGGCTTGGGGAAGTAGCTGCTAGCGATATTACTGATTATCAGACTTATCTTAATCGCAGGCAATTTTTAAATGGTGCAGCTGTAGCTGTTTCAGCAAGTATGTTGCCATTATCGATGGCACATGCTGAGAGTGAGCCAGTACCAACATTTAAAGATTTGATCAAAAGTCAGTATTCGACAGAAGAAAAGCTGAATACGTTTGAGGAGATTACTACCTATAACAACTTTTACGAGTTTGCCACTAACAAGACATATCCTGCTCAAATGGCAACAAAATTTCCTGATAAAAGCAAGCCATGGCGAGTCGTCATTGATGGAGAGTGTGATAAGCCCGGTGAATATGACTACGATGATTTAATTCGCCCATTTTCATTGGAAGAACGCATTTATAATTTTCGATGTGTTGAAGGCTGGTCGATGGTTATTCCATGGGTTGGTTTTCCTTTAGCAGATTTGATTAAGCGTGCTCAACCCAATTCTCGTGCTAAATTTGTCGAGTTCACTACGCTTTATGATCCTGAGCAAATGCCAGGTCAAAAAAGAGCTGTTTTGGACTGGCCATATACCGAAGGTTTACGAATGGATGAGGCTATGAATCCATTAACATTGCTTTCAGTAGGGTTATATGGCCAAGAACTATTAGGTCAGAATGGGGCACCTATCAGGTTAGTTGTGCCATGGAAATACGGTTTCAAAAGTATTAAATCAATAGTACATATTCGTTTTGTTGAAAGCCTCCCTGTATCTGCATGGATGAAAGCCGGCCCTAAAGAATATGGTTTTTACTCTAATGTTAATCCGAATGTTGATCACCCTCGCTGGAGTCAAAGTCGTGAGCGACGAATTGGTGAGTTCTTGAAACGAAAAACAGAGATGTATAATGGCTATGGTGAGCAAGTTGCACATTTATACACGGGTATGGATTTAACTAAAAACTTCTAGAACTCATGTCAAAATTTAAACTTATTATTTTTATTGTTAGTCTAGTGCCTGCAATTTGGTTAACGGTTGCATTGTTGACTAATCAACTGGGTGCTAACCCAATTGAGGCGATTACTCGTGAGACGGGCTTATGGGCATTACGTTTTCTCTGGCTAACACTACTAATTACGCCATTACGCTGGATAACAGGTTGGAATAGTTTAATGACTATTCGGCGCATGCTTGGTTTGTATGTATTTTTTTATGCTGTACTGCATATGTTGATGTATCTATGGTTGGATCAGTTTTTTGATATTAATGAAATTATTAAAGACATCATCAAACGGCCATTTATCACCATCGGCTTTTTCACTTTTACCTCATTAATTCCGTTAGTGCTGACATCTAATAATGCAATGGTGAAACGATTGGGTGGCAAAAAATGGAAAAAACTGCATCGATTAACGTATTTCATTGCAGTTGCAAGTTCCATACATTTTTATATGTTGGTCAAGCAAGATAAAGCAGAGCCACTCTTTTATATAGCATTGTTGATTGTATTATTAGGTGTACGCATATACAGACATTACCAGAGGAATGCATTAACGATTAGAACTGTTGTATCTTGAACAGAGCTTTCGAGAGTACTTTACAAACAAAACTAAAACCTTTGATAATCTATTAAAATTGCTACTTGGCCATATACTGTGCCATATAGCATTTTGAATAGGACAAAAACTGTTACAATGTCTGCTGTTTTTGACGTTAAGATTTTTGAAGGTATTTATGACTGATTTTGTTGATAATGATCCACAAGAAACTCAAGAATGGCTGGATGC
Source organism: Gammaproteobacteria bacterium (assembly GCA_003645385.1). Classification (GTDB taxonomy): domain Bacteria; phylum Pseudomonadota; class Gammaproteobacteria; order Nitrosococcales; family Methylophagaceae. The sequence continues at coordinate 2,206 of QNEY01000087.1, forward strand.
TTTAGAATCCATTATTGAAGTAGAAGGTGGTGAAAAAGCACACCATATTTTAGAAAAACTCATTGATATGGCACGCCGTTCAGGTGTGAATCTTCCCTATAGTTCCAATACCGCTTACGTAAATACTATCCCTGTTGATCAGCAACAACGTATCACAGGTGATCAGGATATTGAGCATAAAATCAGATCATATATCCGATGGAATGCGATGGCGATGGTGACAAAAGCAAATCTTAAACCAGGTGCAGTTGGTGGTCATATTGCTAGCTTTGCATCATCAGCTACGATGTATGATGTTGGTTTTAATCATTTTTTCAAAGGTGATAACCATGGCAATGGTGCGGATCTAGTCTTTTTCCAAGGCCATATTGCACCCGGTATCTATGCGCGTTCTTTCCTTGAAGGTCGTTTAACAGAAGAACAATTAAATAACTTCCGTTTTGAATCAAGTAGTAATGGTTTATCATCTTATCCTCATCCTTGGTTAATGCCCGACTATTGGCAGTTCCCAACAGTGTCGATGGGATTAGGTCCCATCCTTGCGATTTACCAAGCACGTTTTATGAAATACATGGAACATCGTGAGATTCAGGAAACAGCGGGTAGAAATGTATGGGCATATTTAGGTGATGGTGAGATGGATGAGCCTGAATCATTAGGTGCAATCACCTTAGCTGGTCGTGAAAAACTAGATAACCTTAACTTTGTGATTAACTGTAATTTGCAACGTTTAGATGGACCTGTACGAGGTAATGGCAAGATTATCCAAGAACTTGAAGCAATCTTCCGTGGTGCAGGTTGGAATGTCCTCAAAGTCATTTGGGGCAGTGAGTGGGATCAATTATTAGCTAAAGATAAAAATGGTTTGTTACTTAAACGAATGACAGAAGTTGTTGATGGTGAATATCAAAATTATAAGTCTAAAGACGGTGCATTTGTACGTGAGCACTTCTTCGGTAAATATCCAGAACTATTAGACATGGTTTCAGATATGACCGATGAAGATATCTGGCACTTAAGCCGTGGTGGACATGATCCAAGAAAAGTCTATGCAGCGTATAAACAAGCGACAGAACATAAAGGCCAACCTACAGTAATTTTAGCTAAGACAGTAAAAGGTTACGGTATGGGTGAGGCAGGTGAAGCTCAAAATACCACTCATTCACAGAAGAGCTTAGGTGTAGAGCAAATGAAAGTGTTCCGTGATCGTTTCAATATTCCATTGACTGATGAACAAGTGGAAGAAATTCCATACATTACTTTAGATGATGATAGTGCAGAGAAAAAATATTTATTAGCACGTCGTGAAGAGTTGGGTGGTTTCTTACCTAAACGTAATAACAATGCACCTGCTCTGAAAACACCAGATTTAAGTATTTTTAGTGCAATGTTGAAATCAACAGGTGATAGGGAAATCTCTACCACGATGGCATTTGTTCGAATTATTACTGCATTGATTCGTGATAAAGAAGTGGGGCAGAATATTGTTCCTATCGTGCCAGATGAAGCACGTACTTTTGGTATGGAAGGTTTATTCCGCTCAATTGGGATTTACTCATCATCTGGTCAAATGTATGAACCTGAAGATTCAGGCAAAGTAATGTGGTATCGCGAAGATACCAAAGGCCAGATCTTGCAAGAAGGTATCAATGAAGCCGGTGCAATGGCAGAGTGGGTATCAGCTGCAACAGCCTATTCAAACTATAGTGTGAATATGGTGCCTTTCTATATTTACTACTCTATGTTTGGTTTCCAACGTGTTGGTGATTTGGCGTGGCTTGCCGGTGATATTCAAGCGAAAGGTTTCTTGGTCGGTGCAACTGCAGGGCGTACATCATTAAATGGTGAAGGTTTACAGCATCAAGATGGCCATAGTTTGATACAAGCTGGCACAATTCCAAACTGTGTTAGCTATGATCCAACCTATGCTTATGAAATGGCAGTGATCATTCATGACGGTTTCCGTCGTATGTATGAAGATCAGGAAAACGTCTTCTACTACATTACAGCAATGAATGAAAACTATAGCCATCCTGAAATACCCGCAGGTGTTGAAAAAGCCATCCTTAAAGGGTTGTATCAACTTAAGTCAGGTGGTAAACATAAACTAAAAGCACAGCTTTTAGGTAGTGGTACCATTTTGCGTGAAGTTGAAGCAGCGGCTGAGTTATTAGAAAAAGACTGGAAAGTGTCTGCTAATGTGTGGAGTGCTACCAGTATTAATGAACTTGCTAGAGATGGCCAAGCAGTTGAACGCTATAACCGATTGCATCCTGAAGCAGAGAAGAAACAAAGCTATGTAGCTGAGTGTTTAGATGATCAAGCAGGTGTAGTCATTGCTGCAACAGATTATATCCGTCAGTACGCTGAACAAATTCGTCCTTGGGTTAAATCAGCTTACACAGTATTAGGTACGGATGGTTTTGGTCGCTCAGACACACGTGAAAAATTACGTAGTTTCTTTGAAGTTGATCGTTACCATGTTGTAGTCGCAACATTGAATACTTTGGCTGATGAAGGTCAAGTCGGTCATGATATTGTGGCTAAAGCAATCAAAAAATATAAAATCAACACTGAAGCGTTGAACCCAATTAAGGCATAAAAAATATGGCAGATTTAATAGAGTTAAAAGTTCCTGATATTGGTGACTCCGATGAAGTAGAAGTCATTGAAGTCTTGGTTGCTGTGGGTGACACAGTAGAAGAAAACCAAGATATTATTACCCTTGAGTCTGATAAAGCAGCAATGGAAATTCCTTCATCACATGCTGGAGTGATAACAGAACTTAAAATTTCGGTTGGAGATAAAGTTAAAGAAGGTTCTGTTATTGCACTCATTGAAGCGGGTGAGGGTGCACAAGCTGATCCTGCTCCTGTTGAAGGCGTTACAGTGGAGTTATCAGCTCCAGCTGTTGAAGTTAAATCAGAGCCTGAATTAGTTGAGATTGCTCCATATGCTCCAGATAATAAAGCAGGTGTAAAACACGCTCATGCTTCACCATCAGTTCGTCAGTTTGCCCGCGAATTAGGCGTCACTTTAAGCCTCGTTAATGGCAGTGGTGATAAAGGGCGAATTACCAAGCAAGACGTACAAATCTTTGTTAAACAAAAAGTGAATGCACCTGTAGCTTCTGCAACAGGTGGCTCAGCTATTCCACCAGTTCCTGTTATTAATTTTGAGAAGTTTGGTGATGTAGAAAGTACCGAGCTATCACGAATTAAGAAGATTTCAGGTAAGCATCTTCATGCATGTTGGTTAAATATTCCACATGTAACTCAATTTGATGAAGCTGATATCACAGAGCTGGAAAAATTCCGAAAAGAAAATAAAGACAATGCTGCAAAACAGGGTGTTAACTTAACACCGCTTGTTTTCATTATTAAAGCCGTTGTTGCCAGCTTGAAACTATTCCCAGAATTAAATGCATCACTGAGTGAAGATAAAGAAAACTTAATCCTTAAAAACTATTACAACATTGGTGTTGCTGTTGATACACCAAATGGTTTGATGGTTCCTGTCATCAAAGAGGTTGATAAAAAAGGATTTTTAGAATTAGCTGGTGAACTAGGTGAAATCAGTGCTAGAGCACGAGATGGTGCGTTGACCGCTAAAGATTTACAGGGTGGCACATTCTCAATATCAAGCTTAGGTGGTATTGGTGGCAGCTTCTTTACTCCAATTGTTAATGCACCTGAAGTTGCTATTTTGGGTGTTGGTCGCCATAAAATGCAACCAGTATGGAATGGATCAGAGTTTGTTCCTAGATTGATGTTGCCACTGTCTGTTTCATACGATCATCGTGTTGTTGATGGTGCGATGGGTGCACGATTTACTACTCACCTTAACACTATGTTGTCTGATATTAGAAAGGTCTTATTATGAGTGTGATTGAAATAAAAGTACCTGATATCGGTGATTTTGATGAAGTAGAGATTATTGAAGTATTAGTCAATGCTGGTGACAGCATTGAAGCTAATCAAGATATCATCACCTTAGAATCTGATAAAGCAGCAATGGAAATTCCCAGTGACACTGCTGGTACCATTGTCAGTTTAAATGTGGCTGTTGGTGATAAGGTTGCTGAAGGTAGTGTTATTTTAACGCTTGAAACTGCTGAAGATGCTAAAGATGAACCCGTATCGACACCAGAGTCAGAAGAAACAAAACAAACTCCAGAGGTTGATACTGCCGCCGTTGTTACGACTGCAGCAGGTAATGCTGATTTACATGCAGAAATCTTAGTCTTAGGCTCAGGACCGGGTGGCTATACAGCTGCATTCCGTGCGGCTGATCTTGGCAGACAAGTAGTAATGATAGAGCGTCATGCCAAAATTGGTGGTGTATGTTTGAACGTTGGTTGTATTCCATCAAAAGCGCTATTACATACTGCCCAAGTTATTAATGAAGCAGCAAGTATGGAAGACCACGGCGTTACATTTTCTAAGCCAGAAGTCGATATTCGTAAAATTGAAAGCTGGAAAAATGGAATTGTTGATAAATTAACAGGTGGTTTAAAAGCACTTGCTAAACAACGTAAAGTGACTATTGTTCAAGGTGAAGCCAGTTTTGCTGGTACCAATACCATGACAGTAGAAACCGCTGAAGGTACTCAAACGGTTTCATTTGATAAATGTATTATCGCTGCAGGTTCACGTGTAAGCAAAGTACCCGTATTCCCAAATGACGATCCTCGCATGATGGATTCGACGGATGCACTTGATTTAGCGGATGTACCAGAAAAACTACTCGTTATTGGTGGAGGTATCATCGGCCTCGAAATGGCAACGGTTTATCATGCTTTAGGTTCTAAAATTACTGTAGTTGAAATGCAAAATGGTTTAATCCCTGGTGCTGATA
>QNEY01000088.1 GCA_003645385.1 Gammaproteobacteria bacterium
CTTTTGCCTACATTTTAATGATAATCATATCCATTTAGTGCTAGTACCTAAAATAGCTGAAGGGTTGCTAATGCGAATTGTTCAATGGGTAGCATCCCCTTTATTCAAAATTATCTGCCGACTTTAATGAAGGTAATGTAAGAAAGTGCCGAATATAATCGAGTGCAGTTTAAAATGAGTGTCCCAATAATTGCCACGACGATTTATGCTTTGAGTGATATTAGCTTTTATTGAAACTTTATAGAGATGACAATGAAGAGTCAGGTATTGATTTATCGATACAGTATAGTCGCACTGCTTTTAATGCTCGAAATCAAAGTGCTAACAAGGCATTGCACAGGACAAGCCAGTGAATGCGGCGTTGAGTATGTTATATAAATTCCTACAGGTTCATTCAATCACATATAGCATGTGATTTATAGAATAAAATGGAGATTGACTAAAGGTTGGAAGGAAATTATCTGGCATCTGTGGGGTAAGATGGATGTTATGGGACAATGAAACAAAAAAGCAGCTATCAATTAACGATAACTGCTTGAATGTATTACCAAATTATGGCGCGCCCGGCACGATTCGAACGTGCGACCGCCTGGTTCGTAGCCAGGTACTCTATCCAGCTGAGCTACGGGCGCTTAATCTGTGAATTATACGGAATATGAAATATGGCCGCAATAATTATTGGCGGAGAGCGAGGGATTCGAACCCTCGATAGGGGTAAACCTATACGCCCTTAGCAGGGGCGCGCCTTCAGCCACTCGGCCAGCTCTCCACACAAGCCGAGTATTATATCAGGTGTTTCTTAATTTACTAGTAAAATCTCAGGTTTTATCCTACATTTGGCTGATCTTTTTCAGCCTGGATACGATCGTAGATCTCTTCGCGATGAACAGAGATTTCTTTAGGTGCATCAACACCAATTCTGACTTGATTTCCTTTAACTCCCAGAACGTTTACAACAACATCGTCACCAATAATAAGTGATTCACCAACACGACGTGTAAGTATTAACATGATTTTCTCCTTACTCCCAAAATTGCTTTCCTAATTGTGTGGTTTGGAATAGTTCTTTGACTATTTTAAACCGTATATTGGACTTGCCAATAGTGTTTAAGTTCTTGCTAATGTCTTAAATTTTTATTCATTATCTCATAACACACAAATTGTGTCATATGTCACAATTTTGCTAGAGAAAATCATTAACTTATTTGTTCAAGGTTAAATGCATTATGTAATGCTCTAACTGCAAGCTCAAGATATTTTTCATCAACAACAACTGATATTTTGATTTCAGAAGTTGAAATCATACAGATGTTGATGGCTTCGTTAGCTAATGTTTCAAACATTGTATTTGCAATACCTGCATGAGATCGCATACCAACACCTACGACTGATACCTTAGTGATTTTATCGTCACCAGCAACTTCTCTTGCACCCAATGATTCAGCAGTTTTTGTCAAGATTTTTAATGCAGCTTGGTAGTCATTCCTGTGCACGGTAAAAGTAAAGTCAGTGGTTGAATCACTGCCAGTATTTTGGATGATCATATCGACTTCAATATTCTCTTTTGCGATAGGACCAAGAATTTGAGAAGCAATTCCAGGGTGATCAGGTACACCAAGTACAGTTAGTTTTGCTTCATCTCTATTAAAGGCGATTCCTGAAATAACAGCTTGTTCCATTTTGGGGTCCTCAGCCGTAATTAATGTACCACCACCTTCTGTGAAGGAGGAGAGTACACGTAACGCGACATTATAATTTCTGGCAAATTCGACACTTCGAATTTGTAATACTTTGGCGCCAAGGCTAGCCATTTCGAGCATTTCTTCATATGTGATGTGATCTAGACGACGTGCTTCAGAGACGACGCGAGGGTCAGTTGTATAGACACCATCAACATCAGTGAAAATCTGGCACTCATCTGCTTTTAAAGCAGCGGCTAGTGCTACCGCAGTGGTATCCGAACCACCGCGGCCAAGAGTGGTGATATTGCCTTGTTTATCACATCCTTGAAAGCCTGCAACAACAACAATACGACCTTTGGCCAAATCAGTACGTATTTTATTGTCATCGATTTCCATGATGCGGGCTTTGTTATGAGTATTATCAGTTAAGATTTTAACTTGGCCGCCGGTGTAAGAGTTGGCATGTACGCCAAATTGTTCTAAGGCCATACAAAGTAGGGCAATAGTAACTTGTTCGCCTGTTGATAATAATACGTCAAGTTCACGGCCGTGTGGTCGATCATTTATTTCATTAGCAAGGGAAAGCAGTCTATTAGTTTCACCGCTCATTGCTGAGACGACAACGACTAGATTATGTCCTTCATTTTGATGTTTTATCAGTTTTTTGGCGACTTCTTGAATTCGCTCAACAGTTCCTACTGATGTGCCACCATATTTTTGTACAATTAATGCCATCTGTTAATTTTCCAGCTTTGAGCTAATCCAGTCTGACACTGAATCTAGTGCCGCAGTTAGGTTTTTAGGTTGATTGCCACCACCTTGGGCCATGTCAGGGCGACCACCACCTTTACCTCCAACTTGTGCAGCAACATGGCTGACAAGATCACCTGCGCGAACTTTATCGGTGATATCTTTGGTAACACCAGCTATCAGAGTAATTTTATCGCCATCAACTGCCGATAAAATAATGGCTGCAGTACCCAGTTTATTTTTTAGTTGGTCAACTGTGTCACGTAAGCTTTTGCCATCAGCACCTTCAATCTGTGATGCGAGTACTTTAATGCCTGCAATTTCCTGTGCTGAACCTGCTAGATCACTACCAGCACTACTTGCTAGCTTACCTTTAAGTGCTTCTAGTTCTTTTTCTAATTGGCGGGTACGTTGTACTAATTGAGAAGCTTTTTCTTCGACATTATCGGGTTTGGCTTTGATAAGAGCAGATACATCTCGTAGTCGAGATTCATTGGTTTCAACATGATCAAGGGCACTTTCACCTGTTAGAGCTTCAATTCGACGAACGCCTGAAGCGATACCAACTTCGGAGGTGATTTTAAGTAGGCCAATATCACCAGTCCGATTTGCATGGGTACCACCACAAAGTTCAGTAGAAAAATCTCCCATTTTCAGTACACGCACATCATCTGCATATTTTTCACCAAACAATGCCATGGCACCCGATGCCTTGGCTTCATCTAAAGTCATTAACTTGGTTTCAACTTCGTTATTAAGTCGGATTTGTTGATTTACCAAACGTTCAATGTCACGTAGTTGTTGATCATTCACGGGTTCAAAATGTGAGAAGTCAAAGCGTAAACGCTGGGCATTGACTAATGAACCTTTTTGAGCAACATGCTCACCTAAAATTTGTTGTAATGCTGCATGTAATAGGTGAGTTGCCGAATGGTTCAATGCTGTGTCTGATCTATTGTGTTCGTCGATATGAGCAGTAACTGAATCTCCAACTTTAAAACTACCATTTTCACAGACACCAATATGTGTAAAAGCTTTGCCTTGTTTTTGGGTGTCGGTAACATCAAAATTAGCTGTGTCGGTTGAGATTTGACCTAAATCACCAGCTTGACCACCTGATTCTGCATAGAATGGACTACGATCTAATACGATGACACCTTGTTGACGATCATGGAGTTGATCGACATGTTCACCACCTACCAAAATACTAGTTATGGTTGCATTTTCTCGTGTTTTTTCATAACCGCAGAAATTTGTCTTGCCATCAATATTGACTTGATCAGATAGGCCTCCAGCAAATTGACTGGCTGATCGTGCGCGAGTACGTTGGGCTTCCATTTCTCTTTCGAAACCAGCGAAGTCTAAAGTCAGTCCGCGTTCACGAGCAATATCAGCAGTTAGATCAATTGGGAAGCCATACGTGTCGTATAACTGGAATACAGTTTCACCAGGAATTTCTTTGTCAGACATTTCGTCAATAGCATGTTCAAGAATCTTAAGGCCATTATCCAACGTGTCAGCAAAGCGAGTTTCTTCCTGCTTTAGAGCACGTTCAACTAAGGGCTGTGCTTTTGCTAGTTCTGGAAATGCTTCACCCATTTCATCTACTAATGGTGCAACAAGCTTGTAGAAAAAATCATCTTTAAGCCCCAATTTATGCCCATGGCGGATAGCACGACGAATAATACGGCGTAAGACATAACCGCGGCCTTCATTTGAAGGTTGTACACCATCGGTAATCATAAAGGCACATGAACGGATATGATCAGCAATAACACGCAATGAGGTGTGGCTTGAATCTGCGGTGCCAGATAAATCCTGAATTGCTTTTATCAAACGCTGGAATAGATCAATATCATAATTGTTATGGACATGTTGCAATACTGCTGCCAACCGCTCTAGCCCCATTCCTGTATCAACAGAAGGGCTAGGTAATGGTGATAAAGTACCATCAGCAGCACGATCAAATTGCATGAAAACCAGGTTCCAGATTTCAATATAACGATCGCCGTCTTCTTCGGGTGTACCAGGCGGACCACCAGCTACGTTTTCACCATGGTCATAAAAAATTTCGCTGCAGGGACCACATGGACCTGTATCACCCATAGACCAGAAGTTATCTTTAGCGCCAATGCGTGACAGGCGAATAGGATCAACCCCGATTTCATTTAACCAGATGTCTGCTGTTTCATCATCATCTTCAAAGACAGTAATCCAGAGTTTTTCAGGTGGTAATGCAAGTGTGACAGTTAAGAATTCCCATGCGTATTGAATTGCTTCACGTTTGAAATAATCACCGAAGCTAAAGTTACCCAACATTTCAAAGAAAGTATGGTGACGGGCGGTGTAACCAACATTTTCTAAATCATTATGTTTGCCACCAGCACGCACACAGCGTTGTGTCGTGACTGCACGATTGTATGATCGCGTTTCTTGACCAAGAAATAGCTCTTTGAATTGCACCATGCCAGCATTGGTAAATAGCAAAGTAGGGTCGTTAGCAGGCACCAAAGGACTACTTGAAACGACTTCATGGCCTTTTTCTTGGAAATAATCCAGAAAGAGTTTGCGTATATCAGAACTACTTTTCATACCGTGTTAGATAACCCTTAGTGGCCAGTATTAAAACTTTCAGTTATTTGCTCATGAGTAAAACCGCGATATTGTAAGAACCGTTGTTGTTTCGCACGGTCTTTAAAATCATCAGGACTTTGCTCGCCAAAACGTTTGCAACGAACAGTCATTGCAAGCGAAAACCAATCAATGTCAGCTTGTTCTAGTGTGTCATTGATAAGTTCAACGCCAACACCACGTTCTTTTAATTCTTGTCTAATCTTTTGGCCACCAAACCCACGTTGTGAACGATAACGTGTGTAATTTTCTGCAAACCGTTGATCACTTTGTAAATCTTGTTCAGTTAATCTAGAGATAACATTTAAAATGTCATCATGTTCAAACTCTGCTTTTTCTAACTTTGTTACCAACTCTTTTATGCTATGTTCGCGCCGAGCTAGATAATTCATCGCTCGTTCTCTAAGCGATTGTTTTCTCACTACTCAGCAGCGTCTTCAGCTTCAACTTTTTCATCAGCAGGCATTTCTTTGGGTAACATGACTGCTCTGATTTTGGCTTCAATTTCATCGGCCATTTCAGGGTGCTCTTTTAGATATGTACGAACATTATCTTTACCTTGACCAATTCGTGTGCCGCTATAGCTATACCACGCACCAGATTTTTCAACGATATCTTCTTGAACACCTAAGTCGATTAATTCACCTTCATGTGAAATACCTTCGCCATAAAGAATATCGAATACAACTTGTTTAAATGGTGGTGCAACCTTGTTCTTGACCACTTTAACTCGAGTTTCATTACCTAGAATCTCATCGCCTTTTTTGATGGCACCAATTCGGCGAATATCAAGGCGAACTGAAGCATAAAACTTCAATGCATTACCACCAGTGGTTGTTTCAGGACTACCGAACATTACACCAATTTTCATACGGATTTGATTGATGAAAATAACCAATGTATTTGAACGTTTAATATTGGCTGTTAGTTTACGTAAAGCTTGTGACATCAGACGAGCTTGTAAACCCATATGGCTATCGCCCATATCACCTTCAATTTCAGCTTTAGGGGTCAAGGCAGCAACAGAGTCAATCACCACGACATCGACAGCACCAGAGCGAACTAACATATCGGTAATTTCGAGTGCTTGTTCACCGGTATCTGGTTGAGAAACAAGTAGGTCATCAATATTTACACCCAATTTCTGAGCATAAAGAGGATCAAGGGCATGCTCAGCATCAACGAATGCTGCTGTGCCACCTAATTTTTGCATTTCAGCAATGGCATGTAGAGTAAGGGTTGTTTTGCCTGATGATTCAGGACCATAAATTTCGACAACACGACCACGGGGTAGGCCACCTATACCGAGCGCAACATCAAGGCCAATTGAACCAGTAGAAACTGCATCAATATCACGTGATGCGGCAGAATCACCTAAGCGCATTACAGCACCTTTGCCGAATTGCTTTTCTATTTGGCCAAGTGCAGCACCTAACGCTTTCTTCTTGTTGTCGTCCATTTTAGCTTACCCTTGTAAAAGTCCAATGATCATAAACGCGTGATTATCCCATAGATGGAGGTCAGTCTCTAGCGTTTTTGATGATTCCGTTCAAGGCAACAAAAACAGCCTTACGTCGAATGGTTTCACGGTCACCTTCAAAGTAATGACATTGGGCAATACAAGTAGCATTCTTTACAGCCCAAGCGAACCAGACCATACCAACTGGTTTATCATTTGAACCACCATCAGGACCTGCAATACCGGTAATTGCGACACTGATATCGGCATTTGAATGAGCAAGAATCCCCTGAGCCATTTCAATCACAGTTTGTTCGCTTACAGCACCAAACTGGTTTAAAGTCTGTAGTTGAACATCCAGGAAATCCTGTTTTGATTGATTGCTGTATGAGACCACCCCACGTTCAAACCATATAGAACTTCCCGCTATATCAGTACAGCATTTAGCCAGCCAGCCACCGGTACAAGATTCAGCACTGCTTAGCATCCAGTC
>QNEY01000089.1 GCA_003645385.1 Gammaproteobacteria bacterium
CACTTACAACCATGCCAGATACGATTTTACCTGTTTGCATTGGTGTTGAATTTAGACTCTCTTCAAAGAGTTCAGCAAAGCTTTCGCTCATTATTTATATCCTTGACCCTGCCAAAAACCAGCAGAACCGCCCTTAATACCTGCTTACACAGGAAGTTAATAAAACTTACTTAACAACATGTTAAATAAGCACCTAAATTATATATCAGCACACAATGTCCTGATATATTTAAATACAGCATCTATTCCCATCGAGCTGGAATCAAGTTGCAACGCATCGTCAGCAGGCCGTAAAGGCGCTACTTTTCGTTGACTATCTCGAATATCACGCTCAGAGATTTCAGCGACAAGATCGGGAAGGTTACTCTCAATTCCTTTTTCTTTCAACTGCTTATATCTTCTTTCTGCTCGTATTTGAGCACTAGCAGTCAAAAACACCTTATAGTTAGCATCTGGAAACACTACTGTACCCATGTCTCGTCCATCTGTTATCAAGCCGGGTGACTGACGGAATGCACGCTGGCGATCTAATAATGCAGCTCGAACTAAAGGTAATGAGGCCACCTTTGATGCGGCATTACCCGCCTGTTCAGAGCGAATAATTGTACTGATATCCTCACCTTCTAATATTACTACTAAACCCTCATCCTCTAGTGAAAATACTAAATCTAATTTATGAGCTATCTCAGCTAATTTTTGTTCGTCAGCGAAACCGACATTATGTTTAATGGCTGCTTGTGCTAACACTCTATATATAGCGCCACTATCTAAATAATGCCATCCAAGATCTTTTGCTAATAATTGTGCAATAGTGCCTTTACCAGAACCACTCGGTCCATCAATAGTGATTACAGGACTATTAGACATCAATTTCTTCCATGTTTAGACCCGCTTTATTGGCTAAACCAACAAAATTAGGGAAGGACGTTGCTACATTAGCACAATCATTGATTTGAATTGTTCCACCTGCTTGCAATCCAGCAATGGCAAATGACATTGCTATACGATGATCATCATGACTTTCAACTTCACCTGAACCAATGGGACCACCGTAGATAATAATGCCATCAGCTGTTGATTGAGCATCAACGCCTAACACTTGCAGACCATCGGCCATTGCCTGAATTCGATCGCTCTCTTTTACTCTTAATTCTTCAGCACCAGTCAGTACCGTTCTACCCTCTGCACATGCTGCTGCAACAAATATAGCTGGAAACTCGTCAATAGCTAACGGCACTTGATCTTCTGGTATATCAATCCCTGTCAACGGCGCATAACGTACACGGATATCAGCAACCGGTTCGCCACCAGTTGTACCTTCATTAGATAAGCTAATATCAGCACCCATCAACCGTAAAATATTAATTACACCAATTCGAGTTGGATTAATTCCAACATGCTTAAGCGTAATATCAGAGCCTTCAGAAATAGCCGCGCCGACCATAAAGAATGTAGCTGATGAAATATCAGCTGGTACATCAATCTTGGTTGCTGTTAATTTACCGCCACCTTCAATCGTGACCGTATCCCCATTGACTTCAACTGGATACCCCATACCCGCCAACATCCGCTCTGAATGATCTCGTGTCGGGGCAGGTTCAACCACTGTTGTTTTCCCTTTGGCATACATTCCTGCTAGCAGTAAACATGATTTCACCTGTGCACTTGCCATCGGCAATGCGTAAGAAATGGCATAGAGCTGATTTCCACCTTGGATCTGTAACGGTGGTTTACCTTCATTACTGCCAATAACTGCCCCCATTCTTGCTAAAGGATCAGTAACACGTCCCATGGGCCGTTTTGACAATGAACTATCACCTGATAAAACTGTATTAAAACTCTGTCCCGCTAATAGACCGCTCAATAATCTGATTGATGTGCCAGAATTACCCATATCCAATACATCTTCTGGCTCTTTCAAACCATTCATACCGACACCATGAATAGTCACACGACCATCAACTGGCCCTTCAATATTAACTCCCATAGCACGAAAGGCAGCTAAAGTAGCCAGTGCATCATCACCTTCCAAAAAGCCAGTGACCTCAGTCACACCTTCTGCCAAAGAACCTAACATAATTGAACGATGTGAAATTGATTTATCACCAGGTACTCGCAATTCACCTTGTAAGAAACCACCAGGCTGTACTATGTAATTTTTTTTATGCTCACTACTCACGTTTTTTCAACTCCGCTTAGCAACAAATTTGGTACCTCGTTGCTTATACTTCACTATTATCAATTAAATCAGGTTCATCAAACCGGGTATCTCGAGCTTGTTTAGCACGCTCAAACATAGCGATTAGATGTTCACCATCTTGCTTTTTAATGGCCTCTTTCAGTTGATCCAGACCTTGTTGGTATTGTTCCAATAAATCTAAAATAGCATCACTATTGGTTAAACAAATATCTCGCCACATCAATGGATCACTGGATGCAATTCTTGAGAAATCTCTGAAACCACCCGCGGCATAACGTAATACCTCATCACAATCATCGCGTTCCGCCAGCATACCGACCAGATTAAATGCCAACACATGTGGCAAATGGCTGGTTGCAGCTAAAACGACATCATGGTGCTTAACTTCCATATCAAATACTTCAGCACCTGTAGCTACCCACATTGCTCTTACTTTTTCGACAGCATCATGATTAGTTTCTGCAACAGGTGTTAATACGATACGATGCTCTTGATAAAGCTCTGCAAATGCAGCAGTTGGACCACTTTTTTCTGTACCTGCTATAGGATGACCCGGTACAAACTGACCAAATTTATCACCTAAAGCCACTCTAGCCACATCAACTACCTGAGCTTTTGCACTACCACCATCAGTGATAATGGCATTATCCTTCATGTGATGTGCTAATTCAGATAAAACTGCAGACATCGCCCCCATTGGTATGGCTAAAAATACCATATCAGCATCTTTAACTGCATCAGAAATACTTGTTGCTGCATGATCAATAATGCCAAGTTCTAATGCTTGTTGGCGTACATCTTCAGTACGTGAATACCCCACTACTTCACCGACCATTCCTGCTTTTTTTAAAGCCAGTGATAATGAACCACCAATAAGCCCAACACCAATAATAGCAAGTCGATTTATCACGATATTTTTCCTAAAATTGTTGTTAATGCATCAAGGAAACGTTGGTTTTCTTCTTCCAAACCAATACTGACACGTATATGCTGTGGCAAACCATAATTTCCAACTGGACGAACAATAACACCTTGATGCAATAAGCCTGAAAACACTTCCTCAGCATTTCTTTGCACATCAACAGTAATAAAATTACCCTTTGATGGGATATAACTTAACGCCAGCCTATCAAAACCAGCAATCAATTGTGCCATTCCCTGCTTATTAAGCTGTTTTGTTTGTGCAATATAAGCATCATCTTTTAATGCTACTGCTGCACTAGCCAAAGCCAAGGCATTAACATTAAACGGCTGGCGAATACGGTTTAATAAATCTGCTACCTCAAGGTGCGATAAGGCATAGCCCACTCGTAACCCTGCCAAACCATATGCTTTGGAAAAAGTACGAGTAATAATCAAATTGGAATATTTTTCCAACCAATCAATAGTGTTAACGTCTAGATCACCATATTCAACATAAGCTTCATCTAATACTACTAAAGTTTGCTGTGGAACTTGGGCAATAAAGGCCTCTAGTTCGTCTGCAACAAGGTACGTTCCTGTTGGATTATTTGGGTTAGCAATAAAAATCAGTTTTGTTTTATCAGTTATCAACGTACTCATCGCCTGCAAATCATGACCATAATCACGTGCTGGTGCAATCACGGCTTTAGCACCGATCGCTTGAGTTACTAATGGATAAATAGCAAATGCGTATTGTGAAAATAGTACTTCATTATTTGGTGATACGAATGTGCGAGCAATCAACTCCAGCACATCATTTGAACCATTTCCAAGTGTTATTTGATCAACGTTAAGTTGGTATTTGTCAGCCAATGCTGACTTTAATGTGAAGCCATTACCATCTGGATAACGTGTCAGATCTTTACTAGCTTCAGTTATTGCTGCCAATACTTTATCTGATGGACCTAATGGGTTTTCATTAGAAGCTAGTTTAACAATATTGGTAACACCCAATTCACGCTCTAATTCCTCAATAGGCTTACCAGGTACATAAGGCTGTAATTGAGTAACACAGTCTAAAGCTAAATCACAAAAACTCATGTTTTTGACTCAGGTCGAAAACTATCAATAATTAATAAACTAGCACCGATAACAATAGCTGAATCAGCAATGTTAAATGCCGGCCAATGATAAGAACCATAATAAACATCGAGGAAGTCGATCACATAGCCAAAATAGATGCGATCAATTACATTGCCAATAGCACCACCTAAGATCATGCTCACTGACATTGCTTCCATCTTGGTCTTAGCTAACTTATGTATCCAAATAAACAATCCAATGCTAATTGATAAGGCTAAGCCCACAAAAAACCAACGTTGCCAACCACCTGCCTGAGCTAAAAAACTAAATGCTGCACCAGTATTATGTGCCATAGTTAAATTAAAAAATGGAATGATCGCTACAGTTTCATGAAGCGATAACCATGAAACCATTACCCATTTGGATAGTTGATCTAAAACAATTACCAAGCCTGTTAACCATAACCATTTCAACATGTTTATTATGCTGCCCTATGCATAAAGGCGTTGTTCGCCTTTCCCATCAACATTTTTAATACAGCGATCACATAATTCAGGATGAGTTTCGTGACTGCCCACTTCTTCTGTTTGATGCCAACAACGATCACAGCGTTCATATTCTGAAGGTGTTAATTTTAATGACAAACCAGACACCGAACTTTCAATAACCTCTGCAGTTTGTTCGCTTGCAGGCAATAATGTCGCTCGTGATGTGATCAACACAAATTTCAGCTCATCACCCAATGTATTTAATATTTTAAATAATTCAGGTTCAGCATATAACGTCACTTCTGCCGTCAAACCACCCTTAATCTTGCCATCAGCACGAAGTGTCTCAAGCTCTTTTGAGACGGCATCACGTACAGCGAACACTTGCTCCCAAAAAGCCAAATTAAATTTAGAATTCTCAGCCAATGGAGTTAATTTTTCATACCATGTATTTAACAATACCGATTCATTTCGTTCGCCGGGCAAATAATCCCACAATTCATCAGCAGTAAAACTAAGAATAGGAGCCATCCAACGGGTTAATGCCTCCAGAATATGATACATCGCAGTTTGGCTTGAACGACGACCCAAACTATCGCCTTGCATTGTGTACTGACGATCTTTAGTGATATCAAGATACAAACTACCCATTTCCTGAGCACAGAAATTGTGGATCTTCTGGTAAATCACATGGAAATTGTAACTTTCATAAGCTTCTAAAATATCTTGCTGACAGTGATAAGCACGATCAACTGCCCACTGATCCAAAGCCAACATATCTTTAGCTGCAACTTGATCGGTTGCTGGATTAAAATCAGATAAGTTAGATAATAAATAACGTGATGTATTTCGAATACGACGATATGAATCAGCAGTACGCTTTAAAATCTCATCCGACACGCTCATTTCTGCACTGTAATCAGAAGATGCAGTCCATAAACGAATAATATCAGCACCTAAATTATTTACCACTTTTTGAGGTGCAACCACATTACCCAATGATTTTGACATTTTCTTACCATCAGCATCGACCACAAAACCATGTGTTAATACAGATTTATACGGAGCTTTACCCGTTGATGCAATAGATGTTAATAATGAAGATTGGAACCAACCACGATGTTGATCACTTCCTTCCAAATACAAGTCCGCAGGACGATGTAAATAATCACGACGTGCTAAGACACAAGCATGTGATACGCCCGAGTCAAACCAAACATCTAGGGTATCACCTACTTTTTCATAATCAGCAGCCTCATCACTCAGCCAATCTGTGATATCAGAATCAAACCAGGCATTAATGCCTTGCTGTTCAACTTTCTGAGCAACCTGATCCATCAATTGTTGCGTATCAGGATGCAATTCACCTGTTTGCTGATGGACAAATAATGGAATCGGTACACCCCAAGTACGCTGACGAGATACACACCAATCAGGACGACCTTCAACCATACCTTCAATACGTTTTTGACCCCATTCAGGCATCCATTGTGTTTCAGTAATAGCTTGCATGGCAGCATCACGAAGACCATTTTGGTCCATACTGACAAACCATTGTGGTGTCGCCCGGAAAATGATTGGACTTTTGTGGCGCCAGCAATGTGGGTAACTATGTTGAATATCAATATGCTTCAACAAAGCTCCTTTCTCGGTCAATAATTCAATAACACTTGGATTAGCTTTAAATACTGACTGACCAGCAAAGATCTCAGTATCAGGTAAGAACACACCATTTGAACCAACTGGGTTATAGACTTCTAAATCATATTTTAAACCAACGGTGAAGTCATCTTGACCATGACCAGGAGCAGTATGAACTGCTCCGGTACCCGCCTCAGCAGTAACATGATCACCTAAAATAATTGGTACCTGTTTGTCATAGAACGGATGTTGCAGTAATAAACCTTCAACATCTTCACCTTTGCAACGTGCAACAACTTCACCTGTCATGCCATAACGCTCTAATGCTGATTCATATAATGCCTCAGCCAATAACAAACGCTCATTACCGGCTTGCACGACAACATAATCGTAGGCAGGGTTCAGTGATACAGCTTGGTTAGCGGGTAATGTCCAGGGTGTTGTTGTCCAGATAGGAACACTGATTTTTCCTGAGCCCGTTGACTTGGTTGCAGCTTCAAATGCACTATTATCTATGACCGTAAAGCGAACATCGATTGCAGGAGAGGTTTTATCTTCGTATTCAACTTCAGCTTCAGCCAACGCACTACCACAATCAACACACCAATGAACAGGTTTGACGCCTTTGTGTAAGTGACCTTGTTTCACAATCTCATTCAATGTACGAATAATGTCAGCTTCAAAGC